>JANYER010000341.1 GCA_025359825.1 Granulicella sp. | reverse complement strand
TCAAGACCGTAGCCCTCATCGGCCCGCCCAACTGCGGCAAGTCCACCCTCTTCAATCGCCTCACTGGCATGCGCCAGAAGGTCGCCAACTACCCCGGCGTCACCGTAGAGCACCACTCCGGCCGCATGAAGACCATCGGTCGCAACGACCTCACCCTCATCGACCTCCCCGGCATCTACTCCCTCTCCACCTACTCGGAGGATGCCCGCGTAGCCGTAGAGGTCCTCACCGGCCGCATGCCCGGCGTCCCCAAGCCAGACTGCGTCCTGCTCGTCCTCGACGCCACCCACATGAACCGCCAGCTCATGCTCGCGGCGCCTGTCTTCTCCATCGGCCTCCCTACCCTCGTCCTGCTCAACATGGCCGACCAGATGGAAGACCGTGGCGGCCGTATCGACACCCTCGCCATGGCCCGCGAGCTCGGCCACCCTGTAGCCCTCATCAGCGCAGCAAAAGGTACAGGACTCGACGTCATCGCAGACTTCCTCATGGCCGCTGGCAGCCGTCCTGACGACGGTCGCCGCTCCCTGCAACTGCCCGTCCTCCAGAGCGCCGCCTCCTGCCACTCCTGGGCCACGCAGGTCACCGCCCGCACCAGCTACAAATCCCCCGCTGCCTCCCTCTGGACGCGTCGGCTGGACTCCGTCCTGCTCCACCGCTTCGGCGGTCCGCTCATCTTTCTCGCTGTAGTCTTCGCCGTCTTCCAAGTCGTCTTCTCCATTGGCCAGCCACTCTCCGACCACCTCGGCACCCTGCTCACCTCCCTCGGCGCGCACGTAGCCCAACTACTGCCCGATAACTGGCTGCGCCTCCTCCTCCGCGACGGCCTCTGGAACGGCGTCCAGTCCGTACTCGTCTTCCTCCCCCAGATCCTGCTGCTCTTCCTCTTCATCGGAATCCTCGAGGACTCCGGCTACCTCGCCCGCGCCGCTCTCATCGCCGACCGAGTCATGCGCGCCATCGGCCTCAACGGCAAGGCCTTCATCCCGCTGCTCTCCGCCTACGCCTGCGCCGTCCCCGCCATCATGGCCACCCGCACCATTGAGAACAAGCGTGAGCGCATCGCCACCATCCTGGTCGCGCCCTTCATGACCTGCTCCGCGCGACTGCCCATCTACACCCTCATCATCGCGGCCTTCATCCCCAACCACCGCTACCTCGGCGGCATCATCGGCCTCCGCGCCATGGTTATGCTCTCGCTCTACGCGCTCGGCTTCCTCGCCGCCCTCATCACCGCCAAGCTGCTCAACTCTTCTGTCATGAAGGCCTCTCCCACCCCCTTCATCCTGGAGCTGCCACAGTACCGCTGGCCCACCGTTCGCTCCCTCGCCTTCCGTCTCTACGACCGCGCTAAGCTCTTCCTCAAGAAGGCCGGCACCGTCATCCTCACCGTTACCTTCATCGTGTGGCTCTTCAGCGTGCTGCCCGTCCGCTTCGTCCACGATGGTGGCGGTTTTACTGGCGCTCATACCACCACCGTCCACATGTCCGACCTCGCCACCAGCCTCATCGGCAAACTCGGCCATTGGATCGAGCCCGTCCTCCGCCCCCTCGGCTTCAACTGGAAGATCGGCATCGGTCTGCTCAGCTCCATCGTCGCTCGCGAGGTCATCGTAGGCACCCTCGGGACCCTCTACGGCATGGACCCCGAAACCCACGCAGTAGGTCTCCAGTCCGCCCTGCGCCATGACCTGTCCCTCGGCGGAGCCATCGCCCTTGTAGTCTTCTTCGCCTTCGCCATGCAGTGCACCTCCACCCTCGCCGTAGTCCGTCGCGAAACCAACAGCTGGAAGCTCCCCGCCCTCCAGTTCACCTACATGACCATCGTCGCCTACCTCGCCGCCCTCATCACCAACCAGGTCATCTCCCGCCTCTTCTAGCGATCCGCTCATAGTGCTTTTTGGTTTGTCATCCACTAGGGATCTGCTTCTGTTCTTGCACTAGCCCGGACATGAGTTCATGCAGCGGCCAGCCACGGATACCGGTACGCTCTGCTTTCTCACCCCACCAAAAATCCGTCATCCTGAGCGAAGTCGAAGGACCCCGAAGAAGCTAGATTCACCCCTGCTTCTCGAACCGTTCAACCACAACTGCAGGGGGGCTCCTATCTCGATTCTGAGATGTCGGCATCGTGTGCAGCACGACCGCTTCCCCCACCGAACTATTTTTCGCAAAAAACCTCAGCAAAATCGCATGTCAACCCCTAAACATCCAAGCCAAACCCACAAACGAAACAAAATAAACCACATACACCCAAAAAATAAACAAGTCTTTAGTTATGGTGCAATCGCTACAATAGAACTAGAGATCAAAAAAGCCGCCAGCAAAAGCTGGCGGCTTCGTTTTGGGTCCAAGAAGCACCTGTAACTCGTTACGCTGCACGATTTTAGCGATAACCCCTTTGTTTGCACGATTTTGGAGACATCGCCACCGGCCAAATTAAAGTAAACAAAGGACTTAGTCAAAACACCCCCCCCGGGGGGGGTAGGGAAATTACCGCTCGCCCCACTTCAACTTCGACCGCAGCACATTGAACAGCCCGTTCGGGTGCAGCCGCAGCAGTCGCACACTGTACTCGGACCGGTGACAGAGCACCATGTCGCCCAGTACCAGCGATACCGCCTCCTGGCCGTCCACCGTCAGGTACGTCTCATTCGGCACCCCAACCACGCCCACCCGAATAGTCGAATCGCCCGGCACCACGATTGGACGAATCGTCAGCAGGTGCGGACAGATAGGAGTCACCACCATCGCATTGACGCTCGGCATCACAATCGGCCCGGCAGCAGCCAGATTGTAGGCAGTCGATCCGGTCGGGGTCGAAACAATAATTCCATCGGCCCGGAAGCTCGCCACAAACTGTCCGTCAATCTCGACCAGAAAGTCGGCCATACGCGCAATCGCGCCCTTGGCCACCACCACGTCGTTCAATACGTCCCACGACTGGAACAGCTTGCCATCGCGATGCAGTTCGACATGCATCATGCTGCGCTGCTCGATGCCCGCACAGTTGTCGCACCACGCCTGCAGCGTGTCATACAGCTCCGCCAAC
>JANYER010000323.1 GCA_025359825.1 Granulicella sp. | reverse complement strand
CCGCTGTCTGGATCTCCGATGGTTTGATACAGGTGATATGGCTGGTGTCGGCCCAGTAGTTCGATGAAGAGCGAAGCGTCGGGGCAGGATTTGTCGTTGGGTAGTGTGGCGGTAGGGGCGAGGTATAGGGTGACCTGAACTTCGCTGCTGGTTTCATAAAGCCCCCATTTTCCGGTTCCGCTGTATTGGCAGTTTTGATATTCTCCGAAAGCGTCGAACACGGGCATGTCATGGACTTCGACGGTATGGTCTTCGTTGAGTCGGATATAGGAGAGGGCGGAGATGGTGACGTGTCCGCGACTCCAATCTGTGCGGCTTGCGTCGTCCGGGGTGTAGATGCCAGCTACGTCCTTAGGTGGTGGGGCGTGGGTTGGGGTGTTCCAGATGCTGAAGGGCCCTATGAGTAGGCCAACGATGGCGAAGAGGCCACGCGATACGACCAGGATTGCGATAGCTATGAAACCCAGGATGTATTTGCCAAAAATGGCGAGTGCAGCTAAGGCTGCACTTGCAACGAGTCCTATAGAGACGATGCCTGCGAGGAGCAGTTTCTTGATTGCCATGGGCTAGTCCTGTTTGGCTGGTTCGGGGTTTTCGTAGATGACCTGGAGGAGGTCGGCGGCGAGGCGGTGCATGGGGCGGAGGAAGGGTAGGCCGACTAGGCGGAGGGTCAGGAGGAGCATCTTCAGGGTTTGGGTGAAGAGGATTTGGGTGCGGCGTTGTTGGGGGGAGCGGTCGTAGACCCAGAAGAGGATGAGGCCCATCTGGTACATCCAGAGGAGACGGGGGAGGTAGGGCTGTAGGTTGGGGGGGAGCTTTACTTTTGATTCGGTGACGGCGTGCTGGAAGTGGGCGATGTCTTTGTCGCGGATGTAGGCGGTCGCGTCGGAGAAGGGGGAGAGAGGGTGTTGGGGGTCGGTGTGGGCGGCGATGGTGCCGAGGAGGGGGCGGTTGGGGAGGAAGTAGTCGAACTTGTACTGGATGATGGCGAGGAGCCGGGCTTCGAGGGTGCGGGCGTGGGAGAGGGCCTGGTCGATGGCGGGGTTCATCTCCTGCTGGGCACGGTCGTAGAAGGCGAGGACGATGGCGTCCTTGGTGTCGAAGTAGTAGTAGGCGGCTCCGGTGGCGACTCCGGCGTGAAGGGCGATTTCTCGCATGGTGGCGGCGTCAAACCCGCGCTCGCGGAAGACGGCGAGCGCGGAGTTGAGGATGCGGGTACGGGTTTCTTCGGACTTAGGCGTGGACTTGGGGGTGGACTTCACGGCCTTGTTCGACGATTTATCCGAGGAGGGTTGGGGGTTGGGCTTCGCGCTCATGCGGTAGCCTGGGCGGAAACGGCGGCGGGTGGGGGGGCGATGCTGGTGGTGGCGCCGTAGTGGTTCGGGCTGCTGGTGGCGCGCTGGCGCATGCGGGCGAAGACGAGGATGTTGAAGAAGTGCATGGCTCCAAGGATGAGGGAGACGACACCGAGTTTGACGCTCTCGAGCTCGATCATCTGGCGGATGTTGCTGAGAGGGTCGGTGGTCTTGAGGGCGATGGCGATGTAGCCGACGTTGATGAGGTAGAAGCCGACGACGAGGAGTTGGTTGACGGAGTCGGCGAGGGGGGCGTTGCCGTGGAAGGCGTCGAGGAGGAAGATGCGTCCGTTGCGGTGCAGGGTGCGTGCGACCCAAATGGTGAGGCCGAGGCTAAGGACGAGGTAGAAGAGGTAGCAGGTTGCGACGTTTATTGTGATTCTCCTTATGGATCGAGAAACTGAACATGTTCAGTTTCGAAGATACGCCTGATTTTGGGGAATGCAAGGACTATTTTGAACATGTTCGAATTTATTTTGGGGAGGTGCTAGTTGCACGGTACTTGGTACGAGGTGAAAAGCTGGCTCGGGAGAGAGGGGGGCTTGAATCTAGCGAGTGGCCTGGACGTAAAAAGCAGCCGCTGAGTGCGGCTGCTTTTTGGGGAGGCTGAATTTTGGCATTGCGGTTTGGCGTTGCTGGAGGTTACGAGTGGATGGTCTTCCAAGCGTCGAGGGTCCAGATGGCTACGATGCTGACGGTGATGATGGTGGTGGCGACACCGAGGACGCGGACGTAGGGCTGAATCTGCTTGATGCGGCTTACGATCTCGGTTTGCTGACGCTCTCCATCGGGGTTGATGTTGGTGAGGAAGAGGCGCTCCTGCTCGTAGCGGGTTAGTTGGCCCCGGTAGGTGAGGATTGCGACGAAGCAGGCGGTGACCGCGGCCCATATGGTGAGCATGACCGGGACTGCGTTGATAGCGGATTCGAGATTCATGTTGATTCCTCCCCCTTGGGGCAGATGCACGGCTGATTATTTCAAGGGGCCCAATGCGACCTAGTTAGAGGTGTGTACTCCACGACAGGGTGGAGTACACACAAAGAAAAAGCAAAGGTTTCGCACTTCGTGAAAAGAATAACGCTGGTGAAGAAGAAAACATATGACCATTTGGGGGTATGCCCATCTTGATACAACGGGGCGTATCTGGGTGGTACATGCTTGACAGTATGTTGCTTTGAGCGTGTGAAGGCGATTCGCCCGGGCACCTGGGTGGGTGTCCGGGCTATCTCCGATGCAAATTCTCCATGGGAGGAGCGGAATCAATGGCTAAGTTTCTGCCAGGCGTCGTACATCCAGAGTCCGACGATGCTGACGGTAACGAGGCTGGCTGCACCACCGAGCAGACGGACGTAAGGTGCGAGACGATTTACTTTACGAACTATCTCGTGCTGTTCGGTCTCTTCGTTGGAGTTGGAGCCGTTGAGGAAGAGCTGGTCTTCTTCGTAGCGGGTGATCTGGGAGCGGTAGGCAAGCAGGAGCAGGAAGCTGATTACAACGACGGCCCAGATGATGAGCATGGTGGTGATGGTTGTAAGGGAGTTCATCGCGAGTGTCCTCTTATATTCTCAATCGTTCCGGTTGAGATACCAGTTGCGGTTTCGACCGGGCTTCTGGTCGGGAGGCTGCCGCCGGGGTTGCAGGGCGGGTCCGCTTGGCGGGCTCGGAGGGCAAGAGAGGCGATCCGCGGGAATAATACTCCTGCGGATGGGTGGTGAGCTAGATTTTCGGGGGGATTTTGAACAGGAGGAAGTGCTTGTTGCAGGGATGAGAGTTGCAGGGATGGACAGCTACTTACTGAAGGCGTGGGCGGCCAGGGAGACGGCGGTGACGACGAAGGCGAGGACGGCCAGAAGCATTGCGGCGATCAGGACGGCGGTCCGGTTTTCGGCTTCGGGTGCGGGTTGGGTGATGCTGAAGAAATTAATGAAGCCGGTGGCGATGTATCTCAGGACTCGCATTTCAGGTGCCTCTCTCTAGTCTTTGTTGAATTGGATGGCTGCTGGGACGGGTTGGATGGAAATTTTGGGTGGTTGAACGGTTTGGCGTGGTTGGCGGTGAAGGACGATGGCTCTGGCAGCGAATGAATCTCATGGCCCTGGCGTGCATCTGAAGTATACGAGTGGCTTGCGGCCGCGTATGTGGGCGCATACACTTATAGTTGATTGAACTGAACTTAGGAGAGACCCGATGTCGACTGCTACTGTAACGCCTACCCCGACCGCTGAAGTTGTAACCGGAGCGCCTACTTCTACGACCCCCGTGACGTTGACCCCGGCGGCGATTGTAAAGGTTCGGGAGATTATGGCGACCCAAGAGCCGGTGCCGGCTGGTCTGCGCATTGGTGTGGTGGGTGGCGGCTGCTCGGGGTTCCAGTACTCGATGAGCTTCGAGAACCAGAGCGGCATGATGGATAAGGTTTATAAGTTTGAGGACCTGAAGGTGTTTGTGGACGCTACCTCAGCGATGTACTTGAGCAACTGCACGGTGGATTATGTGGAGACATTGGAGGCTGCAGGCTTCAAGTTTGAGAATGCGGCGGTGAAGAGCACCTGTGGTTGCGGTTCCAGCTTCAGCGTATAAATTCGAACTTTTAGGATTGTTGTTGCGAGAAGTCCCGCTTTGGCGGGGCTTTTTTGCATCTAGGCATAAATTTCGAAAATTACGCGTGGGTAGCCAGGCTTTCGGCGTGGCGGAGCCTTATGATGTGAGCATTCGGCCAGTAAAACAGTGTGTCTTTCCAACAGAACGATTGGGCGGTAGGGCGCATCCTACCGGGATGAATAGTCAGCTAGACGGAGAAATCGAATGAGTGACGAGACGGTGCGGGACGGCGTGAGCGGATGGAAGAAGGTGGCGGCTTCGCAGGTGAGCCGGAGATCGTTCCTTTCACAGATAGGCGCGGCGGGTGTGGCGGCTACTACTTTGCCTCTGGTGGGGGTTGCTACTGCCCAGGCGGCGGTGCCGGTCGCGCAGGATGAGGCGGAGGCGATGGTTGGGGCGATTCCAGTGGGGTTGAAGGTGAACGGAACGATGGTGAACCGGAAGATCGATCCGCGGACTACGCTGCTGGATTTTCTGCGCGAGCGGGCGGACCTGACGGGCACCAAGAAGGGTTGCGATCACGGGCAGTGCGGGGCGTGTACGGTGCATGTGAACGGGCGGCGGGTGAACTCGTGCCTGACGCTGGCGGCGATGCACGAGGGCGACACAATTACGACGATTGAAGGACTGGGTGATCCGGACCACTTGCATCCGATGCAGGCTTCGTTTGTGGAGCATGACGGATACCAATGTGGGTATTGCACGTCGGGGCAGATTATGTCGGCGGTGGCGCTGCTGAAGGAGCCTTGCGGGCCGGCGGATGCGGATGTGAAGGAGTCGATGAGCGGCAATATCTGCCGGTGTGGGGCGTATCCGAATATTGTGGCTGCGGTCCAGTATGTTCGGCGGCAGGCTTAGCTTTCGGAATTAGTTACTCTACGAGTTCAGATTTATAGGGGTGTTGTATGGAGATGTTTCAGTTTACGAAGGCGGCAGATGTGGCGGCGGCGGTGCAGGCGGCTTCACGGGCTGGTACTGCGCAGCAGGGTGCGCAGGTTCGATTTATCGCGGGTGGCACGACGCTGCTGGATCTGATGAAGTTGAATGTAGAACGTCCGACGCAGGTGGTGGATATCAACCGGTTGGGGCTGGACAAGGTGGAGCGGCTGCCGGATGGTCGGCTGAAGATTGGGGCGCTGGTACGGAACTCCGATCTGGCACATGATGCGATGGTGACGGCGGACTATGCGGTGCTGTCGCAGGCGTTGCTGTCGGGGGCTTCGGCACAGTTGCGGAATATGGCGACGACGGGCGGGAACTTGTTGCAGCGGACGCGGTGTCTGTACTTCCGTAACGATGCGATGGCGTGCAACAAGCGGGAGCCGGGGTCGGGCTGTTCGGCGATTGCGGGGGACAACCGTTCGCTGGCGATCCTGGGGACGAGCAAGGACTGTATTGCGACGAACCCTTCGGACATGAATGTGGCGCTGACGGCGCTGGAGGCGGTGATCCAGATCCAAGGGGTGAAGGGCGAGCGGATGGTGCCGATTGGGAGCTTCTTCCTGGTACCGGGTAGTACGCCGCAGAAGGAGAATGTGCTGGAGCCGGGTGACTTGATTACGGCGGTGATTTTGCCGGCGCCGCGGAAGGGTTCGAAGCAGGTGTACCTGAAGCTGCGCGACAGAGCTTCGTATGAGTTTGCGCTGGCCTCGGCGGCGATTGTGGCGGAGGTCACGGGCGGCAAGATTTCGTTTGTGCGGGTGGCGATGGGTGGAGTTGGGACAAAGCCCTGGCGCTCGCTGGAGGCTGAGAAGGCTTTGCATGGAGCTCCACTCGACGCGAAGAGTTTTCGTCATGCGGCGGAGGTTGCGCTGCATGGTGCGCAGCCGCAGTCGCAGAACGGCTTCAAGGTAGAGCTGGCGAAGCGTTGCGTTGTGCATGCTCTGACGATGGCTACGAAGACGGCTTAGTTACTGCTGATTGATTTACAAAGATTTTGAGGAGAGATGGATATGTCGAATGCAGTAGTAGCGCCCCAGATTCCGAGCCATACGAGCGGTACGTTTCCGCGTGTGGATGGCAGCCTGAAGGTGACGGGCGGAGCGAAGTACACGTCTGACCATAATCTGCCGGGGATGCTGTACGCGGTGCCGGTGTGCGCGACGATTGCGAAGGGCACGATCGCACGGCTGGATGTAAGCAAGGCGGAGGGGATGCCGGGCGTGAAGGCGGTGTACCACCGTGCGAATGTTGGGAAGATCTTTCGGTCGGCTGTGGGTGGTGGGTTTGACGCGATGCTGGATGAGCGGCGGCCGCCGTTGGAAGATGATGTGATCCGTTACTACGGACAGTATGTTGCTGTCGTGGTGGCTTCGACGTTTGAGCAGGCGACGGCTGGGGCGAAGGCTGTTGCGGTGACGTACAACGCGGAGAAGCATGACGTTCGCGGACACCTGGAGAGCGAGAAGAAGCCGAAGGTGGATACGCAGCGAGGCGCTCCGGATGAGGCGTTTGCGGCGGCTGCGGTGAAGGTGGATGAGGTGTACGGGACGCCGGTGGAGACGCACAATCCGATTGAACTACACGCGAGTGTGGCGGATTGGGATGGGCAGAACTTTCTGTTGTACGAGACGTCGCAGGCGGTGGCGAACCATCGCGATGTGCTGGCGCAGATGCTGGGTGTTCCGAAGGAGAATGTGCGGGTGATCTCGCGATTCTTGGGGTCAGGGTTTGGAGGCAAGCTGTGGCCTTGGCCGCACTCGCTGCTGGCTGCGGCTGCATCGCGGAATCTAAAGCGCCCGGTGAAGCTGGTGGTTTCGCGCGAGATGATGTTCCAGAGTGTGGGGCATCGTCCGAAGACGCAGCAACGGATCCGACTGGGTGCTACGTCCGACGGGAAGCTGGTGTCGGTGATGCATGACTCGCTAAACCATACGTCGATTCTGGATGAGTATGACGAGGGTTGCAGCGAGGCGACGGGTTTTCTCTACAGCACGGCGAACCTGCGGGCGACCTCTGGCGTTG
>JANYER010000313.1 GCA_025359825.1 Granulicella sp. | reverse complement strand
TGACTCAAATTATTAGCCCTACCCCGTCGGCTAGCTCATCAACCCCACCTGGGTGGTATCACCCTGTGCCAACTTTGCAACATCGCCGGCAGCGGTTTTGTTGTAGGTGTAGAGGCAGGGCTTGAGTCGCACGGTCGTCTTCTTTCCATGGAAACGGCACTGCGTAAATCGTCCATTCCACATCAACAGCGAAACCGCTCTAAAATGTGGGCATGACATACGCAGTGGCGGTCGAGCATCTCAACTCCCTCGGGCTGGAACTGGCACCCCCTTCGGGAGCGGAAAGTTCGGACAGCACCGCCAAGCCCGTTCGCCGCAAGTTCGACCTCGCCCACATGCGCGCCCTCGCCAGCGCCCTCGGCGACCCCCAGCTCATCTTCCCCTCCGTCCTGATCGCCGGAACCAACGGCAAAGGCTCCACCGCCGCGACCCTGGCCAGCATCCTGGCCGCCGCCGGCTACCGGACCGCCCTCTACACCTCGCCCCATCTCTCCCGCGTCAACGAGCGCATCCAGATGACCGCGCCGGTGGAGTCCAGTGAGTACGCCTCGGCCGATAGGCCCGCCAGCGCCGGCCCCGGCGAACTCCACCCCATTGCCGACGAAGATTTTGCCCGCCTCTACTTCAAGGTGGACCACGCCGCCCAGCAGTTGGTCGAGGCCGGCACCCTGCCCCACACCCCCAGCTACTTTGAGGTCCTCACCGCCCTCGCCTTCTGCTACTTCGCCGAGCAGAAGGCCGACATCGCCATCCTCGAAGTCGGCCTCGGCGGTCGCCTGGACGCCACTAATATTGTTGAGCCCATCCTCTCCATCCTCACCGACATCGCCATGGACCACATGGACTACCTCGGCAACACCATCGCCGAGATCACCCGCGAGAAGGCCGGCATCCTCCGCGCCAACGGCACCCTCATCACCCTGCCGCAACATCCCGAGGCCAACCAGGCCATCGGCGAAGCTGCCGCCACACTCAACCTCCACGCCATCAGCGCCGCGAACTACACTCCGCCCATGACCCCGCCCAGTCGGATGGACACATCCGCTGAAGACCTCTCGATCCTTGGAAATCGCTACTCGCTCATGGTTGGCGGTCAACCTCTGCTGGTGGATTCACCCCTCAGCGGCCAGCACCAGCAACGCAACCTCGCACTGGCCATTGCGGCCGCTGAAGAATTACGTAACCCATCCAGTCACAAACTATCCGATTCAAGCAACCGAAAAAGTTACAATATCAGCAATGAGGCCATAGAGAGCGGCATTCGCAATACCCGCTGGCCGGGCCGTCTGGAGCTGCTAGCCGGAACCCATCCGCAGATCCTGCTCGATGTAGCCCACAATCCAGCCGGCGCATGGACCCTCCGCGCTGCCATCGCGCAGTTGCCGGAGTCGCGCCCTCGCACTCTCATCTTCAGTTGCCTGCGCGACAAAAGCCTCACCGAGATGGCACGTATCCTGCTGCCGCTGTTTGACTCCTCAGCCGATGGTTCCCCCTCGCGCCCGCACGACCACATCCTCTTCGCGCCCATCGACAGCCCCCGCGCCGCCTCGGTCGAAGACCTGCTGGCCGCAGCGCACGAACTCGGCATCCCGGCCCACGCTGCCCCACACGTTGCCGCGGCACTCGCGCAGGCTCGCCGCATTACTCCCGAGGGCGGCCTGATTATTGTGACCGGGTCCGTCTACCTAATCGGCGAACTGCGTCAACTGGCGCTCGAGACGACACCCCAGCCATGAGCCCTGAAATACAGGAAGCCAAGCAGACTCCCGTCAGCATGGAGACGCCCCCCAAGCCAGCTATCCGCTGGCTCACCTACCTGCTGCTCATCCCGCTGATCGCCCTCGCCACTACCGGCTTCGGCTGCGTCTCGCTGGTTTGTGGGCTATGGGACAAGTCGGGTCGCCAGCAACACGCCATCGCTCAGGCATGGGCGAAGGTTCTGCTGCTCATCAGTGTGTCGCCGGTCGAGCTGGTGGGCCGCGAGAGGCTGCATTTACATGAGGTTGCGGTCTACGCCTCCAACCACCTCAGCTACTACGACACCCCGGTCCTCTTCGCTAAACTGCCCTTCCAGTTCCGCATCCTGGCCAAGCAGGCCCTTTGGAAGGTGCCCTTCATCGGCTGGTACCTTAACCGCTCCGGCCAGGTTGCCGTGGACCAGTCCAGCGCGCGATCCGCCGTTGCCAGCCTCAGCCGCGGCATCGCCACCCTGAAAGCCGGTGTGCCGCTGGTGCTCTTTCCGGAAGGAGGCCGCGCCGCCGACGGCCACACCAAGACCTTCCTCTCCGGATGCGCCTTTATGGCCATCAAGGCAGGGGTTCCGCTGGTGCCGCTCACCCTGGTCGGAACCTACGAGCTGCTACCCATCCACACCTACCACCTGATGCCTCGGCCCTTGAAGGTGATCGTGGGCGACCCCATCTCCACCGAAGGCATGACCACCCGCGACGCCGACGTCCTGACCCAGAAGCTCTTCGAGGTCATCACCGCGACCTACATCGCGCACCACGCTGACTGACCCCATCATCGGGTGCCCCATTCCTACAGTTTCATCGTAGGGGTGGGGTCTCCCATGCTGGTTGCGAAAGCCGTATCATGGGAATCGACATGAAGCCACGTATCGCCATCCCCGTCCCGAATAGTCTCGACCTCTCCTACAGCGAGCGTTCCTTCCCTCAATACGCTCAAGCCGTTGAGCAGGCTGGTGGGGAAGTGGTCAAAATCCCGCTGGGTCTTACCCAGTCGGAGGTCGCCGACCTCATCAATACCTGCCAGGGAATCCTGCTGCCCGGCAGCGGAGCCGACGTAAACCCCCAGAAGTACGGTCAGGAGCCTATTCCAGAGTGCTCTCCCGATGATCCCGCCCGCGAGGCGGTCGACGAACTTCTCCTGCAGGACGCCCATAACCTCTATAAGCCGCTACTCGGCATCTGCTTCGGAACCCAGTCCCTCAACGTCTGGCGTGGCGGAACCCTGGTACAGGATCTCGCGATTCTTCCGGTCAACCACCCTGCCGGGAAGGCTGTCGCCATCGCTCATACCGCTGCCGTCGCTCCCAACTCTCTCCTCGGCAGCATCGTCGATCGGGAAGAGGCGCCCGAGCAGGACGGCTTTCTCCGACTCCCCATCAACTCCAGCCATCATCAAGCAGTCGGGATCGCCGGAGACGGACTCCACGTCAGCGGACGCTGCCCGCAGGACGCCGTCATCGAAGCCATCGAAGGTGGCCAGGCGACAGAAGGCTCAACCGCCCACTTCGTCCTCGGCGTGCAATGGCACCCGGAGCGTAGCTGCGACATCAGCGCCACCTCGCGCGCCCTCTTCGCGCGTCTCATTGCCGAGGCTAAGGCGTGGGTTCCTCGGCTCATTACTACCTCTGTCGGGTAAGCCTTCGCTTGACACACCTGATAAAATAGTAGGTAGAGAATGAGTCCGGCTTCGCGCCGGACTCACGCGTTTAACCGGATAGAGTTGCACATCAAGTCCAAACCTAAAGCCTCTGATTCGAAGACTTTAGGCAAAAACAGGGGAGGGGAGGGGCTATGCCAGCACTATCGAAGGAAACCATCAGCAGCCTGCTCGCCCCGTACCTTAATAGCGAGGGAACTCCGGAACTGTATGCGCAGCTTTCCAGCTATCTCGACCTGCTGCTGAAGTGGAATGCTCGCACCAACCTGACGGCCATTCGCGAGCCAGAAGAGATTGTCCGCCGCCACTTTGGTGAGAGCCTCTTCGCTGGCCGCCACATCCCAGCCGGAACGACGCTGCTGGACTTTGGTTCCGGTGCAGGTTTTCCCGGCCTGCCTATTCAGCTTCTCTGGCCAGAGCTGACCGTAACCTTGGCGGAGTCGCAGAACAAGAAGTCCACCTTCCTGCGTGAAGTAGTCCGCACGCTAGGACTCAAGACTGAGGTCTGGGCCGACCGGGTCGAAACCATGCCCTCCAACCGTCTCTTCGACACGGTTGCGATGCGAGCGGTCGACAATATGGAGGCAGCACTCAAAGCCGCTACAGCCCGGGTAGCTCCCGGTGGCGCACTTGCCGTTCTGACGACCCAAGGGCTGGTAGCCGAGGCCGACCGAGTGATTAAGCTCCCAAATTCAGCCTCCGGGGTGCTGTGCTTCAGAACGTTCCACGTGGAACATTCAAGCTAAGCCAGCCCATATGTTCCACGTGGAACACTCCTCTATATAAAGTTTTCCACACTGCGCCCTTCCGCGACCTCCAGTTTCTGCCCGTATTCCCGCATTCCACACCTTCTCCACAGCGAGTGGCACTTCTCCACAACCCACGCCCGGTTGCCTCCCAGGCATCCGGCAGCTACGCTTCCTCTACTGCAATGATTACCATCCACCCTAATAACAAGCCCGCCCTACGCGACCCGCAGCCTGCGCCCGCCAATATCCCCGGCCAAGGCGTTGTCCCTAACCCAGCCAAGGTCATTGCCGTCGTGAACCAGAAGGGTGGAGTCGGCAAGACCACCACGGCCATCAACCTCGCCGCCGCCCTCGCCCTTGAAGGCCTGCCAACTCTCCTGATCGACTGCGACCCCCAGGCCAACACAACCGGAGGCCTAGGCTTCGGCCGGGACGAGAACCGCGTCTCCGTCTACGACCTGCTGCTCGGTCACAGCACTGCCGAAGAGGCCACGCTCCCGACAGAGGTGCCAAACCTCTGCCTCATTCCCGGGAGCAAGAACCTCATTGGTGCCAACATCGAGCTCGTAACCCAGGAGCGCCGGGAGTTCCGCCTTCGCGACGCGCTTGAGCCGATCCGCTCCAAATACCCGTTTATCCTGCTGGACTGCCCGCCCGCACTCGATCT
Organism: Granulicella sp.; assembly: GCA_025359825.1. Taxonomy (GTDB): domain Bacteria; phylum Acidobacteriota; class Terriglobia; order Terriglobales; family Acidobacteriaceae; genus Edaphobacter. The sequence goes on along the minus strand of JANYER010000313.1, from coordinate 4,955 downwards.
CCTCACCCTGAACTCTCTGGTAGCCGCCGACGGCCTGCTCGTCCCCATGCAGGCTGAGTACTTCGCCCTGGAAGGCATCTCCGAGCTAATGTCTACTCTTGATCGAGTCGCCCAGGCCTTCAACCCGACGCTCGCCCTCGAAGGCGTCCTGCTCACCATGTACGACGACCGCACCAACCTCTCCCAGCAGGTCACCGAGAACCTGCGCGGCTTCTTCGGGGAGAAGCTCCTCAAGACCAGCATTCCCCGCAACATCCGGCTTGCCGAAGCCCCCAGCCACGGCAAGCCGGTCGCCCTCTACGACGCCCGCTCCCGCGGCGCCGAAGCCTACCGCGAACTGGCACTGGAACTACTCACCCGCAACGGCATCGCCAGTCCCGAGCAGACCATGCGCGACGCTCAAGCTGCCAAAGAGGCCGCCGAAGCTCCCACCGAGAAGAAGAAGGTCCGCTTCTGGCCGTATACGAAATAGCTGCTGCTCAGCAGCGACCGGCTCTTCCGTCCCAATAAAGTCACCTGACAGTACAGATACGAGGCACATACGATGGCACAAACGACCCCGCAATCCACTCAAGACCCCAAGCGCCGCGCCCTCGGCAAAGGGCTGGAGTCGCTCCTCCCGCAGCGCCCCGTAGCGCCCGTAACTGTAACCGTTGCAGACACTTCCGGTAAGCCACTGGAGATTCCGCTGGGCCAGATTGAGCGCAACCCCTTCCAGACGCGCACCCACTTCGACGAGCGCCAGTTAGACGAGCTGGCACAGTCCATCGCCGCCTCGGGAGTTGTGCAACCTATTGTCGTCAAAAGGCTTAGCGACACAACCTACCAGCTTATCACCGGCGAACGGCGATGGCTGGCGTCGGCAAAAGCCAGCAAGGCCACGATTCCTGCCATCGTACGCGAGGTATCGGACGAGCAGGCCCTCGAGATGACCATCGTCGAGAACCTGCAGCGTGCCGACCTGAACCCCATGGAACAGGCCCGCGCCTACCAGCGGCTCAGCCAGGAGTTCAAGCTGACCCAGGAGCAGATGGCGGTCCGCACTGGTAAGGAGCGCGCCTCGGTCTCGAACTTCCTGCGTCTGCTGCGCCTGCCGGAGGGCGTCCAGCAGCGGGTAGAGGCTGGCGACCTGTCCTTCGGCCACGCCCGCGCCCTGCTGGCACTCGACTCCCCCGAAGCGATCACCTCGGCCGCCCAGAAGGTGCTCGCTCTCTCCCTCTCCGTCCGTGGCACTGAGAGCTACGTGCAGGGCAAGTTGAACCCCGAGAAGAAGGCAGCCAAGGCCGATGCCGTGAAGGCAGAGGAGCAGGATCCCAACGTCCGCGAGGCACAGGACCAGTTGCAACGGACGCTGGGCCTGAAGGTGCGCATCGAGGACAAGAAGGGCAAGGGCCGCGTCATCATCGAGTACTCGGGACTCGAGGACTTCGATGCAATACTGACAGCGCTGGGTGATAAGCCCGCGAACTAACGAAGTAGCCAGTGCACGAAGGGAACGACACGAATGACGACCAAGACCATACTCTGCCTGCTCACGCTAATGCTCCCGATGGTAGGCGTTGCAGGCTTTGCCCAGACCGCTAACTCTGATGGGCGCACGCTGTTACGTGCTGGCCACGTGCTGGATGTGAAGACAGGTTCGGAAGCCGCAGCGCAGACGATCGTCATCACAGGCGAACGAATCACCGCCATCGCTCCGACCGCTTCGACACCCAAACTCAGTGGCGATACCGAAATCGACCTTACTCGATACACCGTGATGCCCGGTTTGATCGATGTGCATACGCATATCACGATGGCGACTAACTTCGACCCGCTCTTCGAACTGACCATGACGCCCGGCAAAGAGGCCATTATCGGTGTGGAGAATGCGAAGGTCACGATCGAAGCCGGCTTTACCAGCGTACGCAATGTTGGTGCTGGAGACTTCACCGACGTTGCCCTGCGGGATGAGATCGACGCTGGCCACATCCCCGGCCCGCATATGCAGGTCTCCGGCCCAGCACTGGGAATCACAGGCGGACACTGCGACGAGAACTTGTTGCCGGTTCAATACCACGTCGTGGGTGAAGGTGTTGCGGACGGTATCGCCGCAGTGCAGCAGAAGGTGCGGCACAACATCAAGTACGGTGCGGACGTGATCAAGATCTGCGCGACCGGCGGTGTGCTCTCGAAGGGCGACGACCCGCAGGCAAGCCAGTACACCCGCGAGGAGATGGTAGCGATCGTAGCGGACGCGCATCGTCTCGGCCGCAAAGTCGCTGCGCATGCGCATGGCGCGCAGGGGATACTGTGGGCGACGGAAGCTGGCGTCGACTCCATCGAGCACGGTTCGTACCTGGATGATGCAGGGATCAAGGCGATGAAGGAGCATGGAACGTACCTGGTGCCAACGGCTTACCTAATCGACTGGGTGCAGATGAATGGCAAGCTGCCGTCCTTCTACCAGCAGAAGATGATCGATGTGTCTGCGGTTGAGAAGAAGAACGCCATCAAGGCCATCAAGGCGGGCGTGAAGGTGGCGCTGGGGACGGATGCCGCTGTGTATCCGCATGGCCTCAACGCGCATGAGGTGGATGTGTATGTGAACCAGTTTGGGATGTCGGCTCTGGCAGGTATTCAGACGGGAACGGTAAACGCTGCGGCGTTGATGGGATGGAGCGATCGCACTGGCTCACTCGAGATTGGGAAGTGGGCGGACATCATCGCTATCAATGGTGATCCATTGAAGGACGTGAAGCTGTTGCAGAAGGTGGCGTTCGTGATGAAGTCAGGCGTCGTTTATAAGGACGAGACACAGAAGAAGTAGAAAGGTTTGAGTGCGCTTCGGCGCTGCTATGCGAGCTTCCAAATTTGAGTTTCGATTCCGGTTCCTGCTTCACGGGCTGATTTATGCGATTGGGCTGTATGCCCCGTGGAACCTGCTGCTTCACTACGACACCATCCGGACCTGGCAGTTTCTGGCTGCTCAGTTGAACCGGGCCGGGCTTGCTGGATTCAGTGGCGCGACGATTGGGGTGCTGATTGCCGCGATTGTGTTGACTCTGGCGGGAGCGCTGGTGCGGACGTGGGGGGCTGGCTACCTTGGGGCTGCGACGGTGCATGATGGGCGGCTGGTGGGCGATGCGGTGGTGGCGGCCGGGCCTTACCGGTATGTGCGGAATCCGCTGTATCTGGGGACGGTGCTGCATACGCTGGGGCTGTGTGTGCTGATGCCGCCTACGGGTGCGTTGTTCTGCGTGGTTTTGATTGTGGTGTTGCAGCTGCGGTTGATCGGGGCGGAGGAGCCTTTCCTGCGGGCACAGTTGGGTGAGAGTTACGTGGCTTACTGTGCGTTGGTTCCGCGGTTGGTTCCAGCGCTGAAGGCGAAGGTGGCTGCGTCGAAGGTGCGAGCGATGTGGGGTTCGGCGCTGGTGAGTGAGCTGTACTTCTGGGGGACTACGATCTCGTTTGCTGCGCTGGGCTGGCGGTATAACGCGCAGTTGGTGTTGCAGGGCGTGATCGTGTCGCTGGGTGTGTCAATGGTGGCGCGTGGCTTTCTGCCGGGTCGCGCTGTTGCGGCCGAGACTCCGAGCGAGACGAGCTAGCTACGTAAAAAAGCCTGTTGTGCGCGGCGGTTGCCGAGCAGAACAGGCTGGATCTGAAGTACGACTGAGCGTCTCTCTGGACACAGTAGTTGTAGAGCTAGAACGAGGAGGGCTGCTGTGCGGCCCGATGGGACACGTGTGGCGTAAAGCCATGGCACGTGCTCCATCGAGCCGCGGGAAGTTACTTCTTTACGGGTGCGATGGTGTCCTTCGCGACCTTGGCGACGCGGAACTTGACCACGGTCTTGGCCTTGATCTTGATGGTCTCGCCGGTCTGAGGATTGCGGCCGAGGCGAGCCTTGCGCTCTGCCTTGACGAGCTTGCCGATGCCGGGGATGGTGAACTCACCGTTCTTCTTGGTTTCCTTAACTGCGGTGTCAGCGAGCAGTTCGAGGAAAGCGGCGGTCTGCTTGTTGGTAAGCTCGAGCTTCTCGGCCAGTAAGCGGACGAGAGCGGTCTTTGTCATTCCCTTTGCCATTTGTATTGCTCCTTCTTTAGTACGAGATGTAGTTCGGACTGTGTCTCCGTGTAGGCGGTCGATTTCTGCGTTGCGAAATCGCCAGTGTTCATGCGGGTGCGGAGACTGTACCGCAATCCACGTTCAACCTTTCCGAAGGGTTTGTCAACGTCATTTCATGGGTTTCCACAGGTTTTTTGCGGTTTTCTTTGGTTTTGTCCGGGTTTTGGTTCATTTTCGGGTATTTTCGATGAATTTAGCTTAGAACATCGGCTTGCTGGGTCGCTCCTTCAAGGTGGTGAGGAGGGGTGTGTTGAGCAGTTCCACGATGGGTGCGGCGAGGCGGAAGCGGTCGACGATCTCTTTGACCAGCGCCGGGGTGGTGGCGACCGCCGCAGGCAGGCTGGCGGAGACGCCCCACTGGCGGCAGAGGAGGAGGTCCATGGCGGGTGAGTCTGGCGGGAAGCCTTTGGGTGGACGGGTGAGGCGATGGCCTTCAAACTCGGTGAGCCTGGTCTTGAGTTTTCTGGAGTTAAGGAGGGTGCGCAGCTCTTCGTGATGGTCGAGCAGATAGCGGCGGATGGCGAGGAGCTGTTCGCGCTCCGGCATGTAGACGCCGGCGGCGATAGTGAGTTCTGTTGGATTCACGCTGAAGTAGAAGCCACCGCCGGAGGTCTTCTCGAGGCCGTCGCGGGACCACCAGGCGGCGACCTGGGTCTTGTAAGGACTCTTGTTGGGGCTGAAGCGGACGTCGCGGTAGATGCGCATCATGGCCTTCTGGGGGAGGCGCACGTTGTGGGGTGCGAAGTCGGTGAGGGCCTCATTGATGGCGGTGGCGATCTCGAGCATGGGAGCCTTGAGCTCAGCCTCATAGGTGGCCTTGCGGGGCTCGAACCACTCGCGGTCGTTGT
>JANYER010000299.1 GCA_025359825.1 Granulicella sp. | reverse complement strand
GTTGAAGGTCTACCACGAAATTGCGCACCCGGTCGTGGTGCTGCAAGGGATGCTGCCCGCCCTTAGAGCCGGTGCGCGAATTGGCATCATCGACCGCAATGGAGACGGGAGCGGAACCGACCATGGCATCCAACAGGCAGTCGTGGTGAAGGAGATGGGCGAAGCAGGCTACAAGCTGGTTGGGAGGTACGACTTCACCAAGGCGGATGGGCAAGACTACTTTCTGGTCTTTCAGGTCCGCTCGTCTCTCTCTAAATCGAGAGATTAAATGATAAGGAGTCCGCGGCCCGCGAACTCCCTTGGATATTGAAGCGCAAAGCTAACTTCGGTTATGCCTTGAACTTGCGGCGAACTGCACCAGCGGCTGCAAGCAGACCGGAGGACATCATGACCAGCGAGGAGGGTTCTGGAACCGTGCTGGTGGTGCCGACCGGAGGAACCTGCGAGATCACCAGCTTGACCGACGACTCGTCGCAATCACCGCCGTTGCCGTTGAGGTAAAAGGTGCCCAGGGTGAAGTTCGGAGCGGAAACCAGGCTGGAGAACAGCTGGCTGCCAGTCATATTGAGAAGAGTGTGATCGGAGCCATTGAACATCTCCAAACCGCCGCCCTTGTTCGAGGTGAAGAACTCGACCGAGTAGTCGTTGTGGACTGTGCTATTGACGGTAACTGCAGTCGGATCGATGCAGAAATCCTTGCCAGATCCCTGGTGGTCGATACAGCCGTTGCCGGTTGAGGTGGGCGAGGGAGTATCCGGAAGCGTGAACGAGTAGCTGGTTGAGTTGTAGGTGAGGGTGAAGAGATCCATGGTTGCTGCTTTGGCGTGAACCGTAGAAAGCAGAGAGGCAGAGAGGACAGCAAGAGACAGCAGTTTGATCTTCAAAAGAAAATACCTCCTGAGTATTTGCATTGAATTGAGCAAGTTCAGTGCCAAAGGCTGGATTTCGCAAAAGACCGTAAAACAGCCGGAAAGCACTTATTAAGCGCAAGAAGGCTCGTCACCTTACTTTTTCTGCGCAAAGTTTTTCTCAATCGGCAAAAAATCTACTCAATCCGAACGCACGCTGATCACAAACAGATCGGGATCGCTCTCTGAGATAAGAGAAGCGATCCCTGGGCCGTACGGGAGGAGGTGGTTTTACTTCTGGACTGTAGCGGGGTGCTTCAGCTTGGAGTTTGCCGTCGTCGCCGGCTTGGTCGCCGGGGCTGGACTCGCCCCTGCCTGGGCAATCGCAGAGTCGATCGTGGCGTAGAGCAGATTCACGTCCGTCACCTGGATCCAGTTCTTATTGGTCACCACGAAGATGGTGGGGGTCTGGGTAAGGCCGATGCGCTCGCCCAGAGTATAGTCGGCCTGCACCTCGGCAGCGAAGAGCCCGCTGGGGTCGACAACAAAGGGCATTACGCGCCCATGCGATTGGAAGTACTTCTGCGTAAAGCGTTGTAGGTCATCCTTTGAAGCAATCGAGGCCTGTGAGGCGAATACTGCCCGGCGGTACTCTTCGGCGGCCTTGGGATCGATCTTGTCCTGGATGTAGCGGGCGATCACGGCAGCATCGCGGCTCCAGATGTGCATCTTGAGCGGGAAATCGTGCCGAACCAGAGGAATCTTGTACTTCTCAATCGCCGCATGGACGATGGGGAAGGCGTGCGAACAGGCCGGGCACTCCAGGTCTTCAAACTCGTAGATGGCCACCTTGGCACCAGCCGGCGGCTTGATCATCGAGGTGTCGCGGAAGGCGTTCGCCGTATTTGGCGGCGCAGAGAACTGGGCGAAGGCCGGGGTGATCAGCAGCAGGGCGGCGGCAAGAAAGCGGGCAGGGGCGAGCGGCAACATGGTGGTGAGACGCATAGAACATCATTTTAGTACGCCAATGAGGTGCAATGAAGCAGGAAGACCGTTTCCCGATGGATTTCCAGCCGGAACCGGCAGGCAGGGCGAAAATGTAGCCAGATTTCGCAACCGAAGCCGTGCCATGGCACTCTAAGTAGGTGACTATGTTCGATATGCCGGTGCGCGCGACAAATAAAGGAATAGGAAATGGTCTGGGTCTGGCGATTGTGCTGGCCTGTTCGACCGTGGCCCACGCGCAGGATGCAGCGTCCTTGCCTGCAGCCCCCATGCCTTCAACTACTGCCCAGACCCTGCTCTACGGAGTCACTGCCGCCCCCAACAGCCCTCTGCTCTTGAGCTTGGATGAAGCTATCGACCGCGGCCTGCAGCACAACCTCAATGTGCTCCTCTCCAGGCAGAATGAGTTGACCGTCCATGGCGGTCTGCTGTCCGCGGGCAACGCCCTGCTGCCTAACCTGAACGCAGTCGCCAAGACGGCCACCCAGCAGACCAACCTCGCCGCGATGGGCTTCAAAGCATCCAGCCTCGCGGGATCAGGATTTGCCGGTGCCTTCAACCCAATCGTAAAGGTGGATACGACCTCCCTCGAGTTGACCATGAACCAGGCACTCTTCAACGTGCCGGCCTACTACCTCTTTCTCGCCGCGAAAAAGGCTGAGAAAGGCGCGGAGCTGACTACGTTGAACGTTCGCGGTGGCGTGGTGCTGCAGGTAGGGACGTATTACCTCAAGGCTCTGGCCGACGCGGCACAGATTGAGAACGCAAGTGCTCTGGTTAAGTCCGACACGGAGGTCCTGCGCCAGGCCACCGACTCGCACGACGCTGGGGTCGGGACGAACCTCGATGTCCTCCGCGCCCGCGTCCAGTTGCAGACGCAGCAACAGGTCCTCATCCAGACGGAGAACACCTTCGCCAAGGACAAGATCGCGCTGAACCGAGTGATCGGCTTGCCAGCCGACCAGGAGATCACGCTCACCGACACCGCTCCCTACGCCGAGTACGCCTCGCTGCCGCATGACGACGCGCTGTCGCTCGCCTACACCCGCCGTAAGGATCTGCTGGGTCTGGAGGCGCAGATCGAGGTGGCCGACCAGGCCCGCAAGGCGATTCGTGCGGAGCGTTATCCGGCCTTGGGCTTCAGTGGCTACTACGGTGTCGTCGGGGAGACGCGCGGGCTGTACCACGGCTCGTTTGTCGCGCAGGGCACGATCTCGGTGCCGGTCTTCCAGGAGGCCCAGTTGCGGGGTGAGCGCGAGGTGGCGAATGCGCAGTTGACCGCTCTTCGTCAGCAGGTGGCGAGTCTGAAGGTCTCCATTGACCAGCAGATTCGTGCCTCTATGCTGGACGTGCAATCGGCGAACGAACTGGTCAAGGTAGCGCAGAGCAACGCAGCCCTCGCTGCCGAGGCATTGCAGGACGCAACCGATCGCTTCAAGTCGGGCGTCGATGACAATCTACCCGTGCTCCAGGCTCAAGCCACTCTGGCTGGGGCCCAGACCCGGCTGGTGCAGACTTTGTTTCAGTACAATCAGTCCAAGCTGCAGCTGGCCCGCAACACCGGTGTGGTCGAAACCCAGTACAAGGCCTTCCTCGGCCGCTAGGCGCTGCAGCTACTAGACGGCATTTGCAAATGCCCAAGACGCCGATAGCGCCCAGCCTGTTCTCTCCTGATCTAAGTCCACCCTGAAACGGGCGAAGTCCCTGCCCTCAGGGACAGGTGTGCTGGAAGTATGAAAACATAGTGCATGGCTGAGGGCAGTAGTACAGCGGTGGCGTTACCGACGGGAAGTGCCTTTCTGTCGAGGGATTTTCGACTCTACCAGTCAGCGCGGTTGATGGTGATTCTGGGGGCAGAGGCGCAGTCGGTGGCGGTGGCCTGGCAGGTCTACTCCATGACCCACTCGGCGCTGGATCTTGGCTATACCGGGCTGGCGCTGTTTCTGCCGGGACTCTTCTTTATGCTGGCCGCGGGCCATGTGGCGGACCGCTACGACCGGCGCACCATCATTCTCTGTTGCTATGGCCTGCAGGCGGTATGTACGGCAGCGCTGCTGGCCCTCTCTCTCAGCACACGATTTATGGCAATGGGTAAGGTTTGGCCCATCTATGCGGTGCTGGTCGGGATCGGGTTGGGCCGAGCCTTCAGCGGACCCGCCGCGAGCGCCATGCTGCCCAGCCTCGTCCCCAAGGAACACTTTGTCAACGCCGTAACCTGGGGCGCAACCGTCTATCAGATCTCGAACATGGCTGGCCCGGCCGTCGGTGGCCTGCTGTTCACCCTGCCGCTCACGGGCACCCTCCTCGTCTGGACTGGCGCTCCCATCGTCTACGCCTTTACGCTGGCGATGCTACTTGGCTTTATGACGCTGATCTGGATGATCCGCGCACGCGTCGAGCGCACGGAGAAGAAAGCCTTCAACCTGCGCACCATGCTTGCCGGGTTAGAGTACGTCTGGAAGACCAAGCTGCTGCTCGGCTCTATCTCGCTGGACCTTTTCGCAGTCCTGCTGGGTGGGGCCGTAGCGTTGCTGCCAATCTTTGCCACTGACATTCTGCACGCCGGACCGCGTGGTCTTGGCCTGCTCCGCGCCATGCCCAGCGTTGGTGCATTGGTGGTCAGCCTCGTCATGCTGGTCAAGCCGATTCGCAGGAAGGCCGGCAAGACCATGCTGGTGTGCGTCGCCATCTTCGGGGCTGCGACCGTCCTCTTCGGGCTCTCGCAAAATATCATTATCAGCATGATCGCCCTGGTCGCTGTGGGGGCAAGCGATATGGTCAGCGTGGTGGTCCGCTCCAGCATTCTGCAGCTCGCCACGCCGCCAGAGATGCGCGGCCGCGTCAGTGCCGTCAACTGGCTCTTCATCGGCGCGTCGAATGAGTTTGGCGAGTTTGAAAGCGGCCTTACCGCGCATTGGTGGGGTGCCGTACGCGCCGTCGTCATCGGTGGCGTCGCCTCTCTGGTGGTCACCGGAAGCGCGGCAGTGCTCTTTCCAAAGCTGCGGCGGGCCGATGCTTTGACCTCGGATGCGCTGATGGCCGCCGAGCAGGAGTTGAGTATCGCGGAGCCGGTGAATTAGATTCAGGTTGCTGGTGTCATGTGAAGGAGACAGTATGGAGAACGGAAAGAAGGCGGCGATCGGGGCTACCCTGGTCTTCGTCATAGCGATCGGGGTACGGGTCGGCCTGATCTATCGGGAGCGCAATGCACCCTCGGTCGTGAAGGCGCCGGAGCGCGAGAAGATTGCCGACGACGACTTGGTGTTCCTCAAACACAGGCGCCCCTCGATGCTGGCTGATATGAAGGACCTCTTCGGGACCACGGTGTGGATCTCTGCCGGCGCGCAGCTGGATTATTTTCCCGTCGCCGGCAAGGTCGTCCAATACGCGAAGAGCGCAGGCACGCTGCTGGGTGCGCAGGAGTTGGCGATCAAAGGCGTCGTCGAGCAGGTAGCACCGAAGACTGCCACCTTCCGGATCCCGGGTGGCGATAAGCAGGTTTCGCTGCTGTTCACTCTGCCGAAATCTGCCGATCCCGCCAAGGAGTACGCCGTGCCCGTCGGGTATCGCGAGGCCGGGCAATACACCTTCTACACCGACGAGATCTTCTTCTACGACGACCCCCATGACCTTTACAAACACTGGGGCCCGGAGGTGTGGAAGGCGGTAGACGAACACCGCGTCATCAATGGGATGAACGAGCGCCAGGTACAGCTCTCGCTCGGCCAGGTCAGCAAGAGTGTCAGCAAAGAGTACGGCAACCGCATGGTGGTGTATGCCAACCTCGGCAAACCGGTCGCGGTGACGTTTGTTAAGAACCAGGTGACGTCGTTCCGCGACGACCAGGGCTACTAACGAATGTCCGCAACGTAGATTTCAGTGCCGCAGTACAAATAGAAATCCCCATGCCTCGATTCAGGCATGGGGATTTTTCTGTGTTCCGCTCAGTGTTAGTGCATCACCACGGACAGCGTCAGCGTGCTGGGGTACTGCGTGCTGTGGTGGATTGCGGTGTGGGCAGTAACAGCCGTGGTCTCGTCGTAGTTGTTACCGCCGGTGTTCAGGTTGCGGTCGAAGCGTGGGAAGTTCGCTCCAGCCACTTCAATGCGAATGCGATGACCTGCGGCGAAGAGGTTGGAAGTATTCATCGGCGTCAGGGTGACCCTGTAGACCTTGTCCTTCTCCATCCAGACTGTCTTGTCATCGCCCTCGCGATACCGCAGCCGCTGGATGGTCTCGTCGAGGTTATAGGCAGTGCCGTCGGGTAGCACGTCGATCACCTTCACCGTGACGTCCGTGTCCTTCACATCGGACGAGACATAGAGTGTTGCAGTCATCGGCCCGGAGACCTCGGTGTCCTCCTTCAACGGCTCAGAGGTATAGACCAGGATGTCCGCGCGCTCCTCCATCTTGCGCTGATCCAGCGCACCGCCGTTCCCAGGAATGGTGTTGGCCGCGCAGCAGACGTTGCCGCCGTAGCTCGGGGTCGGGTGCATCGGGTCATAGACAAAGAGGTCCGCAACATCCGTAGTCGGCTTTACTTTCGCCGTCGCTGGTTTTGCCGTAGTTGTCGTGGCAGGCAGGAACACCAGCTTGCCATCTCCATGCAGCGTATTTGCATGACCACCGCTGGTTAGTGCCAGAGTCACTGGCTTTGCACCCTCCGGTGGCCAGGACTTGGAGTGCTGCCACTTGTTCGAGCCCATGGTGTAGTACGTGACCTTCGCCTGCTTCTGCAGGAAGCCATTGTCATCACCCTTCAGGAAGTGATCGAACCACGCATAGGTCAGGGCGTCATAGTCCAGCCGGGCGTCGCCCATGTCACGCTCGCCGACGATAGTGTGCTCCGAAGCGCGCTTGTACTGGCAGTGCAGCGTGGGTGCAATCACGGCGTACTGCTGGTCAGCAGCCTCGCCCTTGGCGTGCTCGCGGACGAAGTTATACGTCGCCAGATTTGGCCCGGTAGACACGTCATACCAGGTCATAAACCAGAAGCCCGGCACGTTGATCGGCATGGTGTCCGACTGCCAGATGCCACCCTTGCGCCATGCAGGATCGTTCGGCGTCCGCTGAATCATCGCGCCACCCGTCGTGTTCGGCATCGTGTCGGAGAAGATGCCGCGCGGGCCATCCACAGCCGAGATGATCTCCTGCTCCGGCAGATGTTCGAACGTCTTGGCCCAGTCCACGCGCGGGAGTTGCGGAGCCAGATCAAACATCTTCGAAGCCTTGATCAAATCAGCCTGCGAGGTCTCCTTCGGGAAGGTCGGACGGACCTGGTTCTGCTCACCGTACAGCCAGT
>JANYER010000286.1 GCA_025359825.1 Granulicella sp. | reverse complement strand
ACCGGGGCGGTGACGGTGGTGGGGAGGTAGCGGCCTACGCCCTTGGTGGCGAGGAAGTGGTTGATGGCGGCGAAAGCCTGGGGGGTGGCTTCCATTACGTCGTGATTGGCGCAGCCGTGGGTGTGGATGTCGAGGAAGGTGGGGGTGAGGGTCTCCTGGGAATCGATGGTGGGATCGGAGGAGATGTCTTCGATGAGGCCGTTGGCATCGATGGTGATGATGGGGTATTCAATGGAGCCGGTGGCGGTGAGGAGACGGCGGGCTGTTAGGGGGTGGGACATTTGTTTATGAGTGTAAGGGATGGTGCATTTGTTTGGGAGAGCGGTCGGGCTTGCCCGATACCCCACCCTTCGCTAAAGACGAAGACGCGAAGGATGGGGCACCCGGATTTGTGGTTGAGTGGTTCGGGCGGTATGGGTGATGTCAGCGGTTTCGGGGTTCTTCGACTTCGCTCAGAATGACGGATTTGTAGGGGGTGGCAGGACAGCGGTCGGGCTTCGCCCGATACCCCACCCTTCGCTAGAGACAGAAGCGCGAAGGATGGGCACCCGGATTTGTGGTTTAGACAGGAAGGCTTGCGTTGGTTAGTGGGTGGGTGGGGTGGGGAGGCCGATGTCCGATGCGGGGGGTAGGGTTTGGGTGTTGACGAACTGGCGTTGGGCGGCGCGCATCTTGTCGGAGCGGGAGATCCAGAGCTGGATGGTGGCGTCGTAGTGTTCGAGGTTGTTGCGGAGGAAGTAGGGGCGGTTGGACTTGAGCCAGGCGGCTTCGTAGAGGTCGCGGTGCAGGGAGTAGGTGTTGCGAAGGTCCTGGATCTTGCCGTTGACGCTGTTGATGTCGTTGAGGTCGTAGGCGATCTGGTCGCGGTCTTCCTTCTTTTTGGAGCCGATGAGAGAGAGGGCGTGGGCGTAGCTGGCGGCCATCTCGTCGGTGAGCTGAAACTTGAGGGCGGAGAGGTCGATGCGGCGTGCGCCTAGTTCGAGAGCGTCGATAGCGTCGGTCTCACGGAGGGTGAGGTTGTTGGCGGCGGCGGTGTTGCGGGCCTGGGCGATGAGGGTGAGGGCTCGCTCGGTGTGGAGACGAAGCTCGGAGAGGATGGGGCGGAGCTGGCCGGCGAAGCGCTGCCCGTCGGGGTTCCAGGGGTCTGCCCAGTAGAGGAGGTCCTGGGCGTCGGTCTTGTAGGGGGACTCTCGGAGGAGCTTGTGGGCGAGGGCGATCTCGCGCTGGGCTTCATCGATCTTGCCGGTGGTGTCGTTGTGGAAGACGATGGCGTAGGAGGACTGGAAGGCTGGAATGGAGGCTTCGCCGTGGTGCCATGCGGCTTCGGCACCGAAGAGGATGCCGTACCAGTTGTTGTTGGCGAGGGCCTCGCCGTCGTCGTACCAGAGGGTGTTGAGCTGGCCGTTGGCGCCTAGCTTCTGGCCTTCGGCGGTGAACTGCTGGATGTTGGGCAAGGCGTTGTTCCAGTTGGGGTACATGCGCGACCAGTTGTTGACGCCGGGGGCGACCCAGGTGTCGAAGCCGGCGTCGGTGAAGGGAGTGATGAAGCGAGTGAAGCCCTTGGGCTGGGGGTTGTACTCCCAGGCGACGGCGATGGTGGCCTGCTTGAAGTCGGCGGGCATGGCCTTGAGGAGGGCGGGCTCCTTATAGGCGATGTCGCCCCAGAAGAGGAGCTTGCGATTGAGAGGCTTGAGGTCGTTGACGATCTTCTGCATGAAGCCGAGGTAGACGGGGCCGAGGCCCTGGGTGTCGACGGCTGACTTGGTCTGGCCTTTGCCGAGCTCTACGGTCTCGTCAGCGCCGAGGTGGAGGAAGGGCGCGGGGTAGATGCCAGCAAGCTCGGTGAACATGGCTTTGATGAGAGGGAGGGTCTCGGGCTGGTTGGGGGCGAAGACGTGGCCGTGAGGGGTCTCGGCGAGGGGGGAGTACTGCTCCCAGTTGAGGAGGTAGTGGAGGTGGCCGAAGGCTTCCTGCTCGGGGATGATTACGACGTGGAATTGAGCGGCGTAGGCGACGAGCTCGCGGGCCTGGGCCTGGGTGAGATTGCCGCCGGGAGGGGCCATGAGAGGGTGAGCGGTGTACTGCATGGTGTGCTCAAAGTAAGGCGAGTAGACGTTGACCTTGTAGGCGGCGAGGGTGCGGATGAGCTTCTTCTGGAAGTCGAGAGTAGGGAAGGGGCCACGGGAGAGGTCGTCGTGGAGGCCGCGATACTTCATGGCTGGCCAGTCGCGGATGGTGGCGGTGTTGAGCACAGGGATGGATCGAGTATTACCAGGGCTGGGGCCCATCGATACAGTCAGAGTTTGGAACCCGATGAGTTGCTTGACGGTTTGGAGGGCGTAGAAGATTCCGGAGGCAGAGGCGGCAGTGATGGCGAGGCCTTTGCCGTCGGGGATGATGGCGTAGCCCTCTGGTTTGAAGGCTTCGGGGAGGTCGGTTGCTGGGGCTGTGGGCTTGGCTCCTGAGGGGGGAAGGGAGTCGTTGTAGATGGCTTTGGAGTTGGGCGAGCCGTAACGGGTGATGAGGATGTTGACCTGGGAGGTGGTGTTGACGGGGATGCCCTGGGCGGCGAGGTAGGTCTTGAGGT
>JANYER010000275.1 GCA_025359825.1 Granulicella sp. | reverse complement strand
GTACGGCGACAGCGATGGCGAGTGGGTGGCTGGCCGAGGAGATCGTTGCGGTTGCGATTCCGCAGAAGAACGGTGACGCGGTGATGGTGTCGGTGGATGAGCATCCGCGTGGTGATACGACACTGGCCGCGCTGATGAAGCTGAAGCCGGTGGTGCGTCCGGACGGGACGGTGACGGCGGGGAATGCCTCAGGTGTGAACGATGGTGCTGGAGCGATGTTGATCGCCTCAGAGGCTGGGGTGAAGCGGCATGGGCTTCGTCCGCGAGCACGGATTGTGGCGGCGGCGGTGGCCGGAGTTGCACCACGGGTGATGGGGATTGGGCCGGTGCCAGCGACGCGCAAGGTGCTGGAGCGGGCCGGCTTGACGCTGGCACAGATGGATGTGATTGAGCTGAACGAGGCCTTCGCTGCGCAGGCGTTGGCGGTGATGCGGGAGCTTGGCTTACCGGACGACGCGGCGCAGGTGAACCCGAACGGCGGTGCGATTGCGCTTGGGCATCCACTGGGGGCGAGTGGCGTTCGGCTAGCGATGGCGGCGCTGCACCAGTTGGAGCGAATCAAGGGACGGTATGGGTTGTGTACGATGTGTATCGGCGTGGGGCAGGGGATCGCCGTGGTGATAGAGCGGGTGTAGCGTGCGCGGAAGAGGAAGGTTGGCATGGGTTTGATCGCTCCATACCGGAGGCCGTATGCAGGGACGCAGCCGGAGTATCTGCACGCTCCGTATGTGTCGACGGTGAAACGTGCGCCGACGCGTCCGCTGGTGGCGATTCCGCAGACGCTGTCTGAGGTGACGGGGCCGCACTTTGGGAAGGACGACATTGTGCAGGGGGCGTTCGACCTAACGAAGCAGCACGCGGGCGAGCCGTTGGGCGAGCGGATCGTAGTGAGCGGCAGGGTGTTGGATGAGGATGGCCGTCCGATGCCGCATACGCTGGTGGAGATTTGGCAGTGCAATGCGGCGGGGCGGTATCTGCATAAGCGCGACCAGCACAACGCTCCACTGGACCCGAACTTTACCGGGCAGGGCCATACGATGACGGATGAGCAGGGGCGCTACCGGTTTGTGACGATCCGACCGGGGGAGTATCCGTGGGCGAACCACTACAACGCGTGGCGTCCGGCGCACATCCACTTTTCATTATTTGGGCCGGCGTTTGCCACGCGAATTATTACGCAGATGTACTTTCCGGGCGATCCGCTGCTGCCGTTCGATCCGATCTATAACTGTACGGCGGACGTCGCGGCACGGGAGCGACTGATCTCGAGATTCGACTGGGAGACGACGATTCCGCAGGAGGCGTTGGGGTATGAGTTCGACGTGATTTTACTGGGCCGAGACGCAACGCCAACGGAAGAACCGAAGCGTAGATAGACGAGGGAGTGGAATTGATGCGTTCGTTGGCGACGACATGGCAGACCGTTGGGCCGTACTTCCGCATTGGGATGGAGCGCCTGATGGTGGCGGATATCGCCGGAGAGGGTGTGGAAGGGCAGCGGATACGGGTGCAGGTGCGGGTGCTGGATGGCGACGACGTTCCCATACCGGATGCGGTGCTGGAGGTGTGGCAGGCGAACTCGCACGGTAAGTACGCGCATCCGGAGGATACGCAGGATAAGCCGCTGGAGCAGCGCTTTCGCGGGTACGGGCGCATTGGTACGGACGATGATGGGTGGCTGCGATTCGATACGGTGAAGCCCGGACCTGTTCCTGGACCGGGAGACGTAGATCAAGCGCCGCACCTGGTTGTCGGGCTCATGATGCGCGGTCTGTTGAAGCGGCTGGTGACGCGGATGTACTTTCCCGGTGAGGTGCTGAATCAGACGGACCCGATTTTGATGTTGGTTGAGGGAGCGCGGCGTAAAACGCTTGTTGCAAGGGCTGGTGTTGAGGATGTGAAGGTGCTCACCTGGGAGATTCACATGCAGGGTAAGGATGAAACAGTGTTCTTTGAATTGTGACTGGGGAATTGTGATTGTGAAATTGTGACTGCGGCATAAGCTAATCTCATGCGTATTTCAGACTCATTCAGCTCGTCCTTCACCGCTGCTGCGGTCACCTCGATCTTCAGTGAGGAAAGTGGGCTGCAGTCGATGCTCGACTTCGAGGCTGCGCTGGCAGCGGCGGAGATGCAGGAGCAGGTGATTCCTGCGGGGAGCGCTGAGGCGATTGCTATGTGCTGCCGGATGGAGCTGTTCGACCGGAAGGCGTTGGCAGAAGCTGCGGCACTGGCTGGGAATCTTGCGATTCCGATGGTAAAGCAGCTGACGGCGCTGGTGCGCGCGCAAGACGCCAAGGCGGCTGGCTATGTGCATTGGGGTGCGACGAGCCAGGACGCGATCGATACTGGTCTGGTTCTGCAGCTACGCGATGCGTTGATAGTGATGGAAGGCCAGATGAGCGCGGTCTGCGATGTGCTGGCCGGACTGACGGAACAGTATCGCACGACTCCGATGGCGGGCCGGACGTGGTTGCAGCAGGCGGTACCGGTGACGTTTGGGTTGAAGGTGGCGGGCTGGCTGGATACGATGCTGCGTCACCGGGAGCGGCTCTCGGAGTTGAAGCTGCGGGTGCTGGTGGTGCAGTTTGGCGGAGCTGCGGGGACGCTGGCTTCGCTGGGTGCGCGTGGGACGGATGTGTCGCGAGCGCTGGCGGAGGAGTTGGGGCTGCGGCTGCCGGATGTGCCGTGGCACTCCCACCGAGACCGTGTGGCCGAGGTGGCTACGTTTTGCGGATTGCTGGTGGGGACCATGGGCAAGGTGGCGCGGGACCTCGCGTTGATGATGCAGACCGAGGTAGGCGAGGTGCTGGAGCAGGCGGCTGAAGGGCGGGGCGGCTCGTCGACGATGCCGCATAAGCGCAATCCTGTGGCCGTTGCGGAGATTTTAGCTGTGGCGGTGCGGGTGCCGGGTCTGGTCAGCACGATGCTGAGTGCGATGGTGCAGGAGCATGAACGCGGACTGGGTGGTTGGCATGCCGAGTGGGCAGTACTGCCGGAGATTTTGAAGCTAACATCCGACGCTCTGGAGAAGATGTTGGACGTGCTTGCTGAGTTGGAGGTTCACGCCGACGCGATGGATGAGAATCTCGATGTAACCAAGGGGCTGGTGATGGCCGAGGCCGTGAGTATGGCGCTGGCCGTGTCGATGGGGCGGAGCGAGGCGCATGGACTGGTTGAGGCGGCATCGCACAGGGCGATTGCAGAGCGTAGGCATCTGCTGGCCGTGTTGCAGGAGGATGCCGTGGTGGTGCAGCATCTGGGCGCCGAGCAGTTGGAGAGACTGTTTGATCCGCTAGGGTATACGGGGACGGCGCAGGCGATGATTGACCGGGTGCTCTCGAGCTACGCGATGGTGAAGAAGTATGGGCAGGTGGCGCGATGAGCCTGGTGAAAGTGCGTGCGGGGACGCAGGATGCAGTGGAGATTTTTTATGAGTTGGATGTAGACCGTGGGTTGCCGGCGCTGGTGTTGTCGAACTCGCTGGGCACCAATCTTTTCTTGTGGGAGCCGCAGCTTACCATGTTCCAGCAACACTTCCGCGTGCTGCGGTATGACACGCGCGGTCATGGTCGCAGCGAAGCGACGCCGGGTTCGTACAGCATCGATCAGTTGGGGCGAGATGTAGTTGCCTTGATGGATTCGCTGGGAGTGGCGAAGGCGTCGTTCTGCGGGCTCTCGATGGGCGGGATGGTGGGACAGTGGCTGGGAGCGAACGCGTCTGAGCGTTTGAACAAGTTGGTGCTGTGCAACACAGCGGCGAAGATTGGTACGACAGAGATTTGGAACGCGCGCATCGCACAGGTTGCGGCGGAGGGAATGAGCAGCATCATCCCAGGAGTGCTGGAGCGTTGGTTTACGCCGGAGTTTCGTGCGGCCACGCCAGAGGTGGTGTTGAGCACGCAGCGAATGCTGGAGAGCACCGATCCGGGCGGGTATGCGGCGTGCTGTGCGGCCATCCGGGATATGGACCTGCGGGGCAGAGTTGCGGATATTTGCGTACCGACTCTGGTGGTGACAGGGGCGAAGGATCCGGTAACGTCTCCTTCTGACGGACGCTTTCTGGTCGAACAGATTGCCGGTGCAGAGTATCTGGAGTTGATGGCGGCACATCTCTCGAACGTTGAGGCGGCTGCGGTGTTTACTCCCGAGGTCTTGCGATTTTTGACAGCGTAAGTTGGAAGCAGTATTGAGGAGAGGGTATGGATGATCGGGAGCGGTATGACGAGGGAATGACAGTGCGGCGCGCGGTGTTGGGGGATGCGCACGTCGACCGTTCGCTGGGGAATCTAAATGACTTCAATCGCACATTTCAGGACTTCATCACACGCTATGCCTGGGGTGAGATATGGACGCGACCGGGGCTGCCTCTGCATACACGCAGTCTGATTACGCTGGCGATGATGGTAGCGCTGAATCGCGAGGATGAGTTTAAGATGCATGTGCGGGCGGGCTTCCATAACGGTGTGACTCGAGCGGAGATGGAAGAGGTGCTGTTGCAGACGGCGATCTACTGCGGACTTCCTGCAGCGAATAACGCGTTTCATTGGGCCCAGAGTGTCTTTGCCGCGGTTGACGCTGAAGTTGCCGCAGCAGGCAAGGCGTAACTGTGCGAACGCAGGTGGGCATTGTCGGGGCTGGACCTGCGGGGTTGATGCTGTCGCATTTACTGGCTCTGCAAGGGATTGAATCCGTCGTCATTGAGGCGCGCAGCCGGCAGTACTGCGAAGACCGTGTCCGGGCCGGGGTGTTGGAGCAGGGGACCGTCGATCTGTTGAACGAGACGGGTGTCGGCGAGCGGATGCAGCTGCAGGGGTTGCTGCACCACGGCATTGAGCTTGGATTTGATAGAAGACGCCATCGCATCGATATGACCAAATTGACCGGACGCGCGGTGACGGTCTACGGGCAGCATGAGGTGGTGCGAGATCTGATTGCCGCGCGACTGAAGGCTGGCGGGCAGTTATTCTTTGAGGCGGAGAACGCCAGTGTTTATGCGCTGGATAGCGAGCGTCCCATGGTTCGATACGAGGTGGGTGGGGTGGCGCAGCAGTTGGAGTGCGACTTTATTGCCGGGTGCGATGGCTTCCATGGTATCTGTCGTCCGTCGGCGCCGGAAGGGGTGTTCCAGGTGTACGAGCGGGTGTATCCGTTTGGGTGGCTGGGGATTCTTGCGGAGGCTGCACCCTCGCAGGAGGAGTTGGTGTACATGAACCATGAGCGTGGGTTTGCGCTGTTCAGTATGCGCTCGCCGACGGTGACGCGGTTGTATCTGCAGTGCGATCCGGCAGAGGACCTGAAGGAGTGGCCCGACGAGCGGGTGTGGCAAGAACTGCAGACGCGGCTCACATGCGACGACGGTTGGCGGCCCAACGAGGGCAGGATTCTGCAGAAGAGTGTGACGCCGATGCGCAGCTTCGTGACCGAGCCGATGCAGTACGGGCGGCTGTTTCTCGCTGGGGATTCAGCGCATATCGTTCCGCCGACCGGGGCTAAGGGTATGAACCTTGCCATCTCCGATGTGCGGGTGTTGGCGGAGGGTCTGGCAGGGTTCTACAAGGCTGGGCGTAGCGATTTGTTGGCACGCTACTCGGATGTCTGCCTGCGCAGGATCTGGAAGGTGCAACGGTTTTCGTGGTGGATGACGTCGATGCTGCACCAGTTTCCAGATGCCTCGCCGTTCGACCAGCGCAGGCAGAGAGCGGAGTTGGACTATGTCACCAGTTCCGCGGCAGCAGCGAAGTCCTTGGCCGAGAATTATGTTGGGCTACCTATGGAGCATCTCCTTTAGGAAAGAATTCCGGCAATGTTGGGTGGAAGCTGTTGCTTCGTCGGTGAAATTATGTATCATAACTCCGAACTGAGAACGCCTTTTTAGGCTGATCTCTAAAGGAGGTATTTGCGATGGCCAACTATGACGGACGTTGGACAACTGTGCTGGTAGACGTTGAAGAGGGGATCGGTTGGGTGACGTTGAACCGGCCTGAGAAGCGCAATGCGATGAGCCCGACGCTGAACCTGGAGATGCGCGAGGTACTGGAGACACTGGAACTGGATGCGGAGGTCAAGGTGCTGGTGTTGACCGGTGCGGGCACGGCGTGGACGGCAGGGATGGACCTGAAGGAGTACTTCCGCGAGATTGATGGCGCTGCCGAGATTGTGCAGGAAAAGATTCGCCGCGATGCATCGACCTGGCAGTGGAAGCTGCTGCGCATGTACAGCAAGCCGACCATTGCGATGGTGAACGGCTGGTGCTTCGGAGGTGGATTTTCGCCGCTCGTGGCGTGTGATCTCGCGGTTGCGTCGGAGACAGCGGTGTTTGGACTGTCGGAGATCAACTGGGGCATTCCGCCGGGGAACCTGGTGAGCAAGGCGATGGCAGATACGGTTGGACATCGCAAGGCGTTGGAGTACATCATGACTGGCGACACATTTACGGGCGCCCAGGCTGCGGAGATGGGGCTGGTGAATAAGGCGGTTCCGCTGGAGCAGTTGCGTGCGGAGACGATTGCGCTGGCGAAGAAGCTGGTGGAGAAAAACCCTGTCGTCCTGCGGGCTGCGAAGCATGGCTTCAAGCGCTGCCGGGAGTTGACGTGGGAGCAGAGTGAGGACTATCTGTACGCAAAGCTGGATCAGGCGCAGCTGCGTGATCCAGAGAATGGACGCGAGCAAGGGCTGAAGCAGTTTCTGGATGAGAAGAGCATCAAGCCGGGCTTGCAGGCATACAAGCGGTAGGCGGTTGTAGTAGAGAGAGGCGGGAATGCGATGCAGACTGTTGCGATGTTGATTGGCGGAAGATCGGTGGAGGCTCAGGGTGGCCGGACCTTCGACCGGATCGATCCTTTCACTGGAGAGATCGCTACGCGGGCTGCCGCCGGATCGTTGGAAGATGCGGATGCTGCGGTGGCTGCAGCGAAGGCGGCGTTTCCAGAGTGGAGTGCACTGCCCGCGACGGAGCGACGCAAGCGCCTGATGAAGGCCGCGGACATCGTGGACGCGATGACGCCGGAGTTCATCGGTGTAGGGATTGCCGAGACGGGTGCTACGGCGGGGTGGTATGGCTTCAACGTAGTGCTGGCGGCCAACATGCTGCGTGAAGCCGCTGCGATGACGACGCAGATCACCGGGGAGATTCTTCCGTCGGGCGTACCGGGCAACGTGGCAATGGCGGTGCGCCGTGCATGTGGTGTGGTGCTGGGGATCGCACCGTGGAATGCACCGGTGATCCTGGGGATGCGGGCAGTGGCTATGCCGCTGGCGTGTGGCAATACGGTGGTGTTGAAGGGGGCGGAGATCTGCCCCGGTGTGCATCGGCTGATCGGCACTGCGCTGCAGGAGGCAGGACTGGGCGATGGTGTGGTGAACGTGGTACTGAATGCACCGGCGGATGCTGCTGCAATCGTCGAGCGGCTGATTGCAAATCCTGCGGTGCGGAGGGTGAACTTTACCGGCTCCACGCCCGTGGGACGGATCGTTGCGCAGCTTGCAGCGAAGCATCTGAAGCCTTCGTTGCTGGAACTTGGCGGGAAGGCCCCGTTGCTGGTGCTCGACGATGCGGACCTGGACGAAGCGGCGGCGGGTGCGAACTTCGGCGCGTTCATGAACCAGGGGCAGATCTGTATGTCGACTGAGCGCATCCTGGTGGATGAGACGGTGGCCGATGCGTTTGTCTCGAAGCTGGCAGCGAAGGCGAGCGCATTGGTGGCGGGTGATCCGCGGCGCAGCGATGTGATGCTGGGTACGGTGGTGAGCTCTGAGGCTTGTAAACGGGTCACTGCGTTAGTGCAGGATGCGGTGAGCAAGGGCGCAAAGATTGTCGCGGGCGGCGGAGTGGACGGCAACGTGATGCAGGCCACGGTGCTGGATGGCGTTACTCCGGCGATGAAGCTGTATGCGGAGGAGTCCTTTGGGCCTGTGGTCTCGGTGATCCGCGTAGCGGGTGAGGAGGAGGCGATTCGGCTGGCGAACGATTCGCCCTATGGCCTCTCAGCGGCCATCTTCAGCAAGGACACAGCACGTGCGTTGCGGGTTGCGGACCGCATCGAATCGGGCATCTGCCACATCAACGGACCGACCGTGCATGACGAGGCCAACATGCCATTTGGCGGCGTAAAAGACAGTGGCTACGGGCGCTTTGGCGGAAGGGCTGCCATCGCGGAGTTTACGGAGTTGCGCTGGATCACGCTGCAGACCGCACCGCGTCACTATCCGATTTAGTTCGCTATCCAATCCCGTCCCGAATTACCTGAGGCCTTTTTTATGGATTCGACTGTATTTACTGATTTGTCGACTGGCACTCCTCGTGGAACCTCTGCGATGGATCGCCTGTTGTGTCCCCGCTCGGTGGCGATTGTGGGGGCCTCGCCTACGCTGGGCTCGTTGGGGGCGAGCGTGCTGGGCAATCTGAAACGAGCGGGTTACATGGGTGACCTGTATCTGGTTAATCCAAAGCGGACGGAGATACTGGGGCACGCCTGCCTGGCGTCGGTGGATGCACTACCGGTCGGGGTGGACTGCGCAGTGCTCGCGATTCCGCGGGCGGGTGTGCCGGAGGCGTTGCAGGCTTTAGCGCGGCGCAAGGTGGGCAGCGTGATTATCTTCTCTGCCGGGTTCGCGGAGAGCGGCGATGCAGGACGAGCCGAGCAGGAGGAGATAGCCAGCATCGCGCACAAGCACGACATGATCATCCTAGGGCCGAACTGCCTGGGCATGGTGAACTACGTCGAGAATGTGGCGTTAACGTTTGTCGTGACACCCGCCGTTCAGTTAGCAAAGGACCAGCAGGGCATCGCGATTGTCTCGCAGAGCGGCGCCATGGCGGCGGTGTTGATCGTCAGCTTGAGTGCGCGACGGCTGGGAGTCTCGTTTTCGATCTCTACCGGCAATGAAGCAGCGAGTGGCGTCGAGGACTACATCGAGTACATGATCGATGATCCGAATACGCGGGTCATTACGATGATCGTGGAGCAGTTCCGTAACCCCAGGCGGTTTCTGGCTTTGGTGCAGCGGGCGACCAAGGTCGGCAAGCAGATCGTACTGTTGCATCCGGGTAGCAGCCGGGCGGCACGGGACTCTGCCGCAACTCATACCGGTGCGATGGCCGGCGACTACAAGGTGATGCTGACCAAGGTGAAGCATGAGGGTGTAGTGGTGGTCGATACGCTGGAGCAGCTGGTGGACGTGTCGGAGCTGTTGATGCGGTTTCCGTCGATGCCGCAGGGTGGTGCAGCGGTGTTGACGGAGTCCGGCGCGTTCAAGGCGTTGACATTAGACTACTGCGAGAGGATTGGGTTGCAGCTGCCTGCCTTTACCGACAGCGTGGATGCAGCGCTCCGCGCGGTGCTGCCGGACTTTATCCCGCCCACGAATCCGATGGACTTGACCGCGCAGGCGTTGGTAGACCCGGACCTGTATCGCCGGACACTGCCTTTGATCTCGAACGATGAACGATTTGGCTCCCTGGTGCTGGCGATTATTTTGACGGATGAGACCACGAGTGGGATCAAGTTTCCACCAATTCTCGATGCGATTCGACTGGTGCGGGAGCAGGCAACACAGGGTGCCACGTTCAAGCCGATTTTGTTTGCCGGGATGGATGAGGGTGCACAGATATTGCCTGAGTATGTGGACGAGCTGCGCAGCATGGGGGTTCCGTTCTTTCCATCGCCGGAGCGCGCGCTCAAGGCACTCTCTATCGTTACGGCGTGGAGTGTGGATCGGGCCAGGTCGCGTACGGAAGAGAAGATTTTGCCGAACGGCGTTCGACTGTCTGCCGGAGTGCTGCCTGAGTATCAGAGTAAAGAAGTGCTGCAGGCAGCGGGGATTCCGGTTCCACAGGGTGCGTTGGCGCGGAGTGTGGAGGAGGCGCAGTCGATTGCAGCCCGCATCGGCTTTCCTGTGGTGCTGAAGGCGCAGTCCGCGGAGTTGTCCCACAAGAGCGACGCGGGCGGGGTGGTGTTGAACCTGAAGGACGCTGAGGCAGTCGCCTCTGGATGGCAGACGATGCACGCTGCGATAGCCAAGGCGCTCCCGGGACTGGTGCTGGATGGTGTGCTGGTGGAGCAGATGGGTGCGCAGGGTACGGAGTTAATCGTAGGCGCACGCAACGACAAGGATTGGGGGCCGGTGCTGCTGGTGGGCTTTGGAGGCGTACTGGCCGAGGCGTTGCAGGATGTGCGGCTGCTGCCCCCGGATTTGAGTGTAGCGGAGATTGTGGCGGAGCTGCATTTATTGAAGAGTGCTGCGCTGCTGCGTGGATTTCGGGGTTCTCCTGTGCTCGATGTGGAAGCTGCTGCAGGGATCGTTGCGAAGCTTGGTACATTGATGCTCTCGGTGAACTCGATTGACGAGGTAGATATCAACCCGGTGGTTGTCTATCCTAAAGGCGGACCGGATGGCAGAGGAGCGATTGCCCTGGATGCCTTGATCGTCACTCGAATTACGGACTGAAACCGTGTTCCAATATACGGATGATAGTTGCCACGAAACAGTCTGCTGCCGAAGATCTGGTCGATGAAGTGCATCCTATGTCGGACCATCTTGGCTATGCGCTGCGGCGTGCCCAGGTAGCGGTCTTTCAGGATTTCTGTGAGAGCACGGCCAGCTTTGACCTGCGGCCTGCAGAGTACTCCGTGCTGGTGATCCTGAAAGAGATGACCGACGTGCGGCACAACCGTCTGGCGCGGATGCTGGAAATTAAACCGGCCAACTGCGCGACCTTGATCAACAAACTGGAAGAGCGCTCGCTGGTGACTCGCGAGAAGCTGCCAGTGAGTGGACGGGCAATTCTGCTGAGGCTGACCAGGGAAGGTGACTCGCTGTTGCGGCAGGCAACCAAGCAGGTAGACGCACATCGCCAGCGCCTGCGCGACCGGCTGGGAGACGAGGGCGCGGCACAACTGTTGCGGCTCTTGAACCAGCTCTACCAGAACTGAGGGATAGAGCTGGTTCGCACCAGTGCAACCGTTCTATCCAGCGTTAGAGCGTCTTGACGTAGTCCATCACGTCCTGCAGCTTGGCTGGTTCGAGCGTGTCCTTGAAGGGCGGCATCATTCCTTTGCCGGCTTCAATAAACTTCTTCAGCGACTCGTCGGTAACCTTGCTGCCGTCCGAGGTGAAGGTGCCACGCGCGTTGAACCCCTTCAGTCCAGGACCAATCTTCTTCTCTGCGGTTTCGGCGTTGTGGCAGAGCGCGCATTTTTCCTGAAAGACAGCCTTGCCCCGGGTTGCGGATTCAGAGAGCGGAGCCGGAGCATCCTGGGCGAGTGAGGAGCGGAGCTGCACGCCGAAGAAGGTGGCTGCGAAAACGATGAACGCGGTGGAAAGGCCGAGGTGTGTACGCATGTTGATCTCCGATATCAATAATAAGGTGTTGCTGAATGTTCAAGCTAGTCGAACGTACTGTTGGAGTTTGATGCGTTCGCTAGCGTTCGAGTACGGTTAGCGTTCGAGTACGGTTAGCGTTCTAGTACGACGACGCCCCACGGCCCTTTACCCGCCGCGATCTTTTTTGTCACGGTATTGGTGGCAAGGTCAACGACCGAGATGTCGTTGGAAGGACCATTGGCCGAGTACAGGGTCTTTGCATCTGGGGAGAGGGCAATGCCCCATGGCCGCTGCCCGACCTCTACCGAGCCGAGTATGGCGTCGGTCTTGGTGTCGATGGTGAAGACCTGGTGGCCTCGTCCAGTACTGACGTAGAGCTTGCTGGCGTCCGGGGAGAGCAGGACGAACATGGGCTTGATGATTCCCGGCTTTCCAAGAGATATCGCCTTGACCATCTTGTGCTTGACCGCGTCAACCAGGACGACCGTCCCATCGTTCTCGGCATTGATGTAGGCGTGCTTTCCATCAGGCATGAAAGCGACATTGCGAGGGCGATGACCGACCTTGAAGGTCGTGACGATCTTTCCGGCGACGGGGTCCAGTACGGAGATGGTGCCAGTCTCTTCGGACGTGACATAGACGAGCTTTCCATCGGGACTGACCTTGACGCCTTCCGGCTGTGCGCCGATCTGCAGCGTCTTGAGTATGTTGCCGGTGGCCGCTTCCACTATGCTCACTGCGGAGACATCTTCGTTCGAGATGTAAAGCTGCTTGCCATCTTTGCTGATGTCAAAGTTCTCGGGATCGGAGCCGCCGTGGATGATGCGCACCAGCTTGTTCTGCTGCACGTCGAAGACGCCGATGCCGTCGGCGCTCTTGTCCGGTGGAGGGAGTGTGCTTTCGTCAACATCCGGGCCTGCGATGGGTGATCCGCTCAACGCAACGTAAAGGGTCTTGTGGTCGGGGCTAGCGTGGATGCCGCGAGGCCGTTTGCCTAGAGGAATGGTAGCGATGACCTTGAAGGTGCCGGAGTCGATGACCGTCAGATCGCCGGAGACTTCATTGGTCACATAGATCCGAGGAGCTGTCGATTCGGCGACTGCTTCCGCTGGGGCATCAGCGGGAGCAGGCTTTTTGGAGCAGCCTGTCAGAATGACTGCCAGCGAGAGAAGCAGCATGGCTGCTAGCGTTACGGCGCGAAGTTTGAGCACAGGTCAGTTTCCTTTGAAGGTAAAGTCGGTTGCGGTGCGTGTGTGGGGCGCGATGGTGATCTGCTGCTGCTGAGTGCCCAGGTTTTCCTGCCAGACCGCTAGTGTGTAGGTGCCAGGGGGCAGGTTGGGGATTTCGAAGCTGCCATCGTCCTTCGACACGGCAAAGTATGGGCTATCGACGACACCGATGTAGGCGTGCATCCAGCTATGGATGTTGCACTTCACCTTGACCATGATCTCCTGCTTCTGGAACTTGCGGTTCAAGGGAGCGTCGCCAGGCCCCTGACTATGGTTCCACTCGCGATTGATCTGCGCCATGGGATGGATGTTATGTGTCACGGGGTCGGAGTTCGTGACCTGCAGGGTCTGGTTGGTCTGGATGCCCAGCACCCTCGGACGAAACCAGCAGCCGCCCTGGTCGATGGTGACTGGCGTAGTTGGGATGGCAAAGGTCTTTCCTTCCAGGCCGCTCTTGACGTAGATAAATGCGTTGCCGAGCGTACCTTTACTCCCAACTACGAGGGACTCATCGTAGGCTTTGCCGGAGTGTGCCTGCACGCAGGCGGGGTCTTCGCTCATGTCCACCAGCTTGGCGGCTGGCTTTTTGCCTTTGTAGAGGATTGTCCCGCTCACTGAACCTGCGGTTGCCGGATCCACCTTGAACGTTGCAACGACAGGTTTCGTTGTTGCTGAGGGCGCGGGTGCAGGTGCGGGCGTAGCTTTGCAGCCGGCGATCGAGGTGAGTGCGATGCCGAGGGCCATGCAAAGACAGGTGAAGCGAGTGGATTCAGCGGCGAGACGTATGATGCGGTGGGTACTTCCTTTCATGGCGGTCCAACGTTGCCGGGCATCTCCCCGGTGAGCGACTGGAGGAACTCCACCAGGTCGCTTCGTTCTCGTCCGTTGAGCTGGATGGCCCGGATTTCTTTGTCGAGTTGCGGGTTTGAGTTTCCGCCTCCGGCGTAGAAGTCGACCACTTCGCTTAAAGTTTTCAGGCTACCATCGTGCATGTACGGAGCGGTCTTGGCAACATTGCGCAAGGTCGGAGTCTTAAAGGCTCCCTGGTCGGCAGCATTATTGGTCTGGTGGAAGCGGCCAACGTCCTTGAATCCGCCATCATCTCCCACTCCTTGTCCGAGGTTATGAAACTTGCCGTCCGTAAACAGTGCGTACCTGCTATTGACGATGTGGCAGGCTGCACAGTTTCCTTTGCTCGGAGATAAAAAGAGGGCCAGTCCTCGCACCTGGGCTGGTGTGAGGGCCTGTTTGTCCCCACCGAACTGATAGCGGTCGAAGGCGGAGTTGCCGCTGAGCAGAGTGCGCTCGAAGCTGGCCAGGGCCTTCTGGATTCTGCCGATGATGATGACGTTAGAGCCGAAGGCTTTGTTGAACATCAGCCCATAGGCAGGATCGGCACCAAGTTTGGAGACCGAGACTTCGTGGGTCTGATTCATCTCCACTGGATTGGCGATCGGGCTGGCTGCCTGTTCCTCGAGGCTTAAGGCGCGGCCGTCCCAGAACTGCAAGGGAAGGTACGCCGAGTTCACCACCGTAGGGGCATTCCGGATGCCCGCCATTCCACGGACTCCGCGAGAGATACTGAGCGCATCGGTGAAGTCCAGGGTTGGATTGTGGCAGGTGGCACAGGCGGTGGAGTTATCCTGCGACAGCTTAGGGTCATAGAACAGTTTTCGGCCTAGAGCGATGGTCTCGGCCGTGGGAGGGTTATCGGCTGGGAAGGGCACTGGCGGGAGCCCGAGTGGCACAGGGATCGTGATCGTCTTGCCGATGGGCGTGTCGCTGACAAATCGTTTGCAACCAGCTACATCGACCAAGACTGTAAGCATGACGCAGCAGACGAGGATTCGGCATGGAGTAGAGTTGGTCCGTTGCCGTGATACACCCATCGCCGATGCCTCTCCTGGTAAGGATACTTCAGCCTAACTAGTTCCTGCTCTGCCCAGTACACCATGGCAGGGCCATCGACGTGTACCTGGCTCATAGACGAATGTATGCAGGTCGATGGGATCAAAAAAAGAGTGCTCGAGGGACGATCCTGAGAGCGTTCCAGGTAGTGGATGCGTCAAATCGAAAGGCTTGCGATAAAGTATTACTGTGGACAGGTAGACCTGCTTCCGCTAAGGAGAGTGTGTGAATCAGCAACGGTTAAGACTTGCTTTCGTCGGCCGCCTTCGTGCGAAGCACATTGGAGTCTTGGGTGTAGTGGTACTGACTGCCTGCCTGCAGTATCCCGTGACTGCTTTGGCACAGCAGCCCGCTGCTCCGGCTGCTCCTGCGGCGAAGGGAACACTTCCGGTGCACTCCGAGTTGCCGGCAGCTGACGGAAAAGACACGGTGATGAAGGTGTGCAGCAAATGCCACTCACCGAACCTCATCCTCGCCAACCCCAGAAACCGCCAAGGATGGGAGGAGACCATCACCAAGATGTCCGGGCTCGGCGCCATGGCGACCGATGATGAGTTCACGACCATCCTGGAGTATCTGGCCAAGAACATTGTCCCGCCCATCAACGTGAATAAGGCTCCGACTACCATTCTGATGAGCGATCTTGCTCTTACGGATAAGGAAGCCGATGCGGTGGTTGCATACCGCACGAAGAACGGCGACTTCAAATCTCTCGACGATCTGAAGAAGGTTCCCGATGTCGATGCGAAGAAACTGGACGATAAGAAGGACCACATCGTTTTCTAAACTTCTAACGTCAGAATTGTTAGAAACTGAAAAGGACTTGCAGCAGGATGACCTGCTGCAAGTCCTTTTTTTTTAGTGAAGGAATAGAAACCAGAAAATTGGTGGAGGCGGTGGGAGTCGAATTAGGGAACCACATTGAGCCCATTGAAGTTCTTGATTTCTATGGACGCTCGTCTGGCTAAAAACGCTCAAATTGCCCTATATACACACGTAATCCACACACGGAACGAAAGTTCTATGGCACAGCGTTACAGACACAAGACATAATATGTTCCATCGAATCCCACATTCCGGTGCATGCGGCATGAAATCCACAACTCCCACCCACACAGGAATTACCTGATATGGAACATCCCGTGAGCCGCTGTGATTCAACCCGCTCATCGAGCTTTTCTTGAGGTGTTCCAATTCGAATTAGAAGTGCTCTAAATTCCGATTCGTCGGCATGTACCCAGTGAGAATTAGGGCCCGTGCTAATGAGTTTGAAACCAAAGATTGCCTTAGTGTCCTCTGGGAGTGGCGGCAATCCGTCAAGAAGGGAGAAGCGCTCTCCTCGTTCGAAGTGACTCACACCGTTCATCTCTTTCATTTCGCTACCTCCTTAAGATTTATTCGCAAGGGTGACATCTCAAGATTTTATTTTGGGTAGATTCTCTGATTTATTTATGTTCGGTGGGTAAGCACAAATTAGCACGGAAATAATTGAAAGACGACACGAGCGGTCGGTAAAACAACCTCGTACAGGAGCATCCCAGCCTATTTCCGTCCTAGGGTGTGTTCACGCTATCTGAGTGCTTCGATGATGAGGGCGAAGTTGAGGAAGCCGATGAAGAGTATGTCGAGTTTCTCAAATCGGGAGAAGATTCTTCGGAAGCCCTTGAGTCTCCGGAACAGCCGTTCGATCTCGTTACGTTTCTTGTAGAGGGCGCGGTCGTACTCCCAAGGCTCGATGCGGTTGGACTTCGGTGGAACCACCGGAACCATGCCCAGATCGAGCACCAGTTGCCGCGTCTCATCGCCCTCTTAGGCCCGATCCATCGACATCGGCAGGCCTTTCGGCATCCTCGGCAGCTCCCACAACAACTCGCGTCCTTCTGGAGCATCGTGCGCGTTGCAAGGAGACAGAGCGAACGCTATGGCCGTTCGAGCATCCGCGGCAACCATATGCACCTTGGTGTTCCATCCGCCCCAGCTCTTGCCGATGGCCTGTGGTCCGCTTTTTTTAGAGCGCCCGTGCCGTCCGGATGCACCTTGATCGATGTCGAGTCCAGAGACACGGCTTCGAGCTGGATGCGAACGATCTGCTCGACCTGCAACTTCTCGAACACACGGTCCAGAACACCCGCCTTCGACCATCGGCTCATCCGCATATAAACGGTGTGCCAGCGGCCAAAACGCTTCGGAAGACCCCGCCATTTACAACCCTGCTCGGCCACATACAACACTGCGTTGAGCACTTGGAGGTTGCTCAGACTCACGTTCCCACGCTGCACAGGCAACGCTTCCTTGATCCGTTCATACTGCGCTTCGGTCAGTTCCATCGGTAAGAACAGCTTAACAGAAATCTAACTCATAGTGTGAACACACCCTA
>JANYER010000221.1 GCA_025359825.1 Granulicella sp. | reverse complement strand
GGGTGTTTGGTTTCAACGACGGGCGGGGCGAAGGCTAGCCGCGGGCGGATTCATCTGCTGGCTCGCCGATGCTCGACCATGATGCAGTGGTCCATGACGACGTGGATTCCGGCGGCTTCGGCCCGGGTGGCGGCGGGGAGGTTGACGATTCCCTGCTGGACCCAGAGGTTCTTGAGGCTGAGGGTGATCATCTCTTCGATGATGGCTGGGATGAAGGATGGCAGACGAAAGACGTTGACGATGTCGGGTTTGACGGGGAGGGCGGTTAGGGAGGGGTAGGAGGTTTCGCCAAGTACGGACGTGAGGGCAGGGTTTACGGGCAGGATGCGGTAGCCGTGCTGCTGCATGTAGGCGGAGACGTAGTGGCTGGGCTTGGACTCGTCCGCAGAGAGACCGGTGACGGCGATGGTCAGGGTTTCGGTGTCGGGGTCGCCGAGCATGTCGCGGATTACTTCGGGCTCATTCATCGTGTCGGCAAGATTTAAGAGTGCCATGCGGCTAGTAAGCGGCGGAGGACTACGAGTTCGCCGAGGTGGTAGGCGGTGTGGTCAGCAATGAGGAGGGCCTCGCGGAGGAGATTTTGGCCTTCGCCCCAGCGGAAGGGTTTGTAGAGATCGGCTTCTGGGCGGGTGAGGAGTGCCTGGAATTTGTCGAGGTCGCTATGGATGGCGGCGATGCTCTGGTCCCAGGAGTTAGGGGTGGGGGGAGTGATTGATTTGGGCCAGTAGTCGTCCGGCCACTTGATGTGCTGATAGCCGCCGGTAGGGGGTGCGCTGAAGTTGAGGATGTCGAGCTGGGTGATGCGGAGGTGCTCCAGTAACTGCCATGCGGAGTACGGCAGGCCGTCGGGGACGGTGCCGCGGAGTTCGGCGGGAAAGTCTTTGACGACGGTGTCGAAGTCTACGTGGGCCTGGCCGCCCTTGAGGAGGGCGAGGAGCTGTTCGATGAGTGGATTGGCGACTGGATCGGTGGATTTTGGGTTTGCCATGACGTATTGGATGCCGGTCGCAGCATTTCCGGCTCGGATGAAAGCGGTCGTTTGCTTCCGCAAACGATACCCCACCCTATCCACCCCACCGATCAAAAGCCATCGTTGGGGACCCCGGCCTATGCGATAAGACTGCAAAGGGTGGGGCACCCGGTTCTGTGGCTATGCTGGCTTGCGGGCGATGACTACGGTGAGGGGTGGGAAGGTAGTGATGAGGCTGCCGCGCTTTTTCTCGACTTGCAGGCCGGCTTGCTGGAACTCGGCGGCGTACTCGGCGGTGCGTTTGTAGTCGGAGATGAGGGCGATGCCGCCGGGTTTGAGCACACGAACGATCTGATGCAGAGCTGCAAGGCGGGTGGGTCTGTCGTACATGTTGTGGATGCAGAGGTTGGAGACGATGACATCGAAGCTGGCGTCTGGGAAAGGCATCTCGGCTGCGGATTGGCTGATGAGGGTGCAGCGGTCCTGGACGCCTTCCAGCGTGAGGTTGTGCAGGGTGGCGGCTTCGGCGTTGCCACCCATGTCGACGTTGGACCAGATGTCGATGCCGGTGGCGTGGCCGGTACCGTTGAGCGCGGCGAGGCGCTTGGCTGCACCGGCCAGCAGGAGGCCGCGACCGCAGCCGACGTCGAGCACCTGCTCATCGCCGCACCAGGGGTGCATGGCGAGCATGAAGTCGCGATGGCGGAACTTGCCGACCTTGACGTAGAGCAGGAAGAGGCAGCCTTCGCCGAGGAGGAAACCGGCTGTCCAGTAGAAAGTCGTCTTGCTTAGCAGGACCGGGCCGAGATGAATTATCTTGGGGGCGAATATTGCGAAAAGAAGGCTGACGGTTCCGATGAGGAAGAGATTGCGCATGACGGCGGGGGCGTCGATGCCGTAATCGGGTTTGTGGGTCATGGATGTTCTCTCCCGGTGGATTGAGTGTTGATGAGAAGTGTGACAGCAGTGGGGTGGGAGCGATAGTGCGAGTTGTCAATGTGTGCAGGAGACAGATGTCATGGGCACGCATTCAGAGGACAAGACGGACGCGGAGAGCGCGGAGGGGCGCAGAGGGCGCGGAGTGAGGGCTGCCTAAATCTCCGGCATTCCCTCAGTGGCTAAAGCCACATTGATTTTGTGGGCCTTACGGAGCGGCTGAAGCCGCTCCCTTTCAAAGCGATGACTTTTTCAGAGATTCCCTAAGGCTGCCATGCACTAAAGGTCTTCGTCTTCGGCGATCTCGGCTGGGAAGTTTCCTTCGCGGCGCATGCGCAGATAGCCCCGGATGAAGGGTGCGATATCGCCGTCAAGTACCTTATCGACGTCACCTACTTCGACGCGGGTGCGAAGGTCTTTGGCCATGCGATAGGGCTGAAGAACGTAGCTGCGGATCTGCGAGCCGAACTTGATGTCCAGCTTGGAGTCTTCGAGCTTGCGGGCAGTGGCCTTCTTCTTATCGAGTTCGTACTCATAGAGCTTGGAGCGCATCATCTTCATGGCGCGGTCTTTGTTTTTATGCTGAGAACGCTCGTTCTGGCAGCCTGTGACGAGGCCGGTGGGAAGGTGGGTGATGCGTACAGCGGAGTCGGTGGTGTTGACGTGCTGACCGCCCTTGCCGCCGGAGCGGTAGGTGTCGATGCGGAGGTCTTCGACCTTGATGTCGATGACGATGGTGTCGTCGATTTCGGGGCTGACGAAGACGCTGGCGAAGCTGGTATGGCGGCGCTTGGCGGAGTCGAAGGGAGAGATGCGGACTAATCTGTGCACGCCAGTCTCTCCGCTGAGTAAACCGAAGGCGAACTCGCCGGAGATGGTGAAGGTTGCCGATTTGATGCCCGCTTCGTCGCCGTCCTGGATCTCGTTGATCTCGACCTTGAAGTTCTGGCGCTCGCCCCAGCGGATGTACATGCGCATGAGCATCTCGGCCCAGTCCTGGGACTCGGTACCGCCGGCGCCGGGGTGGACGGTGACGATTGCATTGAGCGGGTCGGTCTCGCCGGAGAGCATGGTCTTGCTTTCGAGCTCTTCGGCGAAGAGTTCGAGTGCGGGGATCTCGCGGGTGAGGTCGGGCTCGGTGTTCTCGCCTTCGCGGGCGAGGTCGAAGTAGGCCTCGATGTCGTCGGAGCGGCGGCCTAGTTCAGTGTCGTCGCTGAGCAGGGTTTCGAGGCGCTTGCGCTCGCGCATCAGCGGCTGCGAACGTGCGGCGTCGGCCCAGATGCTGGGGTCGGAGATCTTCTCTTCCAGGGTGGCTAGTTCACGGCGAAGGCGGGCGGCGTCAAAGATACTCCCGCAGTTCGCGGACTTTGTCGCGGACCGGGGAGTAACGGAACTCTAGATCGTCAAGCATATGGTTTGATTCTATTGCATCTGCGCGGAGGAGTTTTGCGACCTGGGGTAAAGACTGTAGGCCAGTGCGATGAGTGTAACCAGGGCGCATAGCCACGCGAAGAGGTCTCCGTGACGGACATAGAAGGTGAGGTCTGTCTGGTAGCCGAAGCCGACGCGAAGGGCAGTGCGGATGTGACGGGGGGTGGCGAGTATGACCCTGCCGTAAGGGTCGATGGAGGCGGTGACTCCGGTATTGGTGGCGCGGAGGACCCAGCGGTCGTTCTCGATTGCACGCATGCGGACCATATTGAGGTGCTGCCAGGGAGCGCTGGTGTCTCCGTACCAGCCGTCGTTGGAGATGTTGACCAAAACGTCTGCTCCCTGCTGGGTAAACTGGCGGATCTCGTCGCCGAAGATGGACTCGTAACAGATGAAGGTGCCGTAGTGGTGGCCGTTGGTGGAGAAGACACTGCGCTGGGTGCCGGGGTCGAAGGTGCCCACCTCGGCGAGGAGGTTGCCCGCGAAGAAGAAGAGCTTCTTAAAGGGTGTGTACTCGCCGAAGGGGACGAGGTGCATCTTGTCGTAGCTGCCGGCGAAGTGGCCGTCGGAGGTGACGAAAGAGGCGCGATTGTGGAGCTGATAGCCGCGGGGTGCTTCAGGGTTGGCGTCGATGCCGGTGTTGCCGACGATGATGGGGGCGTGGGCGA
This sequence comes from Granulicella sp., assembly GCA_025359825.1. Classification (GTDB taxonomy): domain Bacteria; phylum Acidobacteriota; class Terriglobia; order Terriglobales; family Acidobacteriaceae; genus Edaphobacter. The sequence continues at coordinate 1,131 of JANYER010000221.1, read as the reverse complement.
TGACGGCGAGCGCGGCGATGGCGGCGCGAAACTGCGGGTCGCGATCTTCAAAGGGAGCGGGCGACTCTGGCCAAAGGATGAGATTGGTGGGCATGAGCGCCTGCGTACCTTCTGGAAGGGCAGGCAGAATCGGCTTGGAGTCGGAGCAATGCGTGGAGGGGAGCCCGGGGATTCCATTGCAGCGCGGCGCGGGGGGCAACAGGCTAAGACGGCTGAAGGAGTCCAGCATCTGCGGGGCGGTCTCGCGCGTGTCGGTTTCGGTGCCGACGCCGAGGTTCTCCTGCACCAGGGTAGCTACCGCGGTGGTCGCGACACGAACTGGTGGCTGCACGCGACGTAAGAGGACGAGGTAGAGCAGCACAAGGACTACTCCGCTGATGGTAAGGGCCAGGCGGGTGTGACGACGCTCACGCAGACGGATGCGGACCAGCCAGAGGGCGTTGACGGCAACGATGAGGAAGGAGATTCCGTACGCGCCAGTGGTGGGTGCGAGCCGCGTGAGCAGGGGGTTATCGACCTGGGCGATGCCGAGCAGGTCCCAGGGGAGGCCGGTGATGCGGGTGCGAGCCAGTTCGACCGCGACCCAGAGGAAGGGGGACAACCATAGCGCACCCTGCACGCCGAGGGGGGAGCGTCGCAGTGCGGTAAAGATTGCCGCGAAGGCTGCGTGATAGAGGCCAAGGTAGAGGCAGAAGAGGATGAGGATGCCAAACGCGATGGGTCGTGCGAGGCCTCCGTAGAGGTACATGGTCTGGTAGATCCAGTAGCAGTTGCCGAGATACCAGATGAAGCCGCAGCCGTAGCCCAGCAGAGCACCCTGGCGCAGGGTAAGTGGCCTGCTTTGCTGATTGTTAGCGGCCAGTGCGAGGTAGAGCGGCAGCATTGCGACCCAGCAGAAGGCGGTGCGCCAGACTGGTACCGGACCGGCAATCGGGAAGGGCAGCACCTGCAGCAGACCGGAGAAAAGGGCCAGGCCCCAGAGCTTGGCAGGGATTTGTCGCATCGCAACCGAAGTCTAACATTCCTGGATATTGCATCGGATAAGTCGTATCCGTCCACAGGCGCGTACCTGTAACAAGTAACGGGAATGAAGGAGCAGTTAACGGGGACGGCGCTTGGTAGAGGGGATAC
>JANYER010000208.1 GCA_025359825.1 Granulicella sp. | reverse complement strand
CTGCTCAAATAACCTCGGCCCAGTTGCGCCGGCTCGTCACTCGGAAAACTCCTCGACAGTGCCTGCTCCTTCTCCAAGCAAGATTCGAGACCGACCCTAGAGTGTGAGTGGAGCATTTTGGGAACGCAATGACAGCTTGTGTAGGCGCCACGTGCTTCACGATGTGGTGGCCAGAGACGGGATCGAACCGCCGACGCCGGCCTTTTCAGGGCCGCGCTCTACCACTGAGCTATCTGGCCTTGGCATCTTGCACGCCATACATCGGGGATCGCCAAGAACGCCCGGGCGTAACTGCATCAACTACGCCTGTCGTACCGCCCAGCAACTCCCGCACATCGCAAGGGAAGGGAACCAGCAACTCAAACGCTTCCTAAGTATAGCAATCCTCAGCCGCATCGCCAACTCGCTTTCCAACTATCCTCATCAGCCGCTCCTGCTGCGCTATCCTGTTGCTCACTCCGCAACTCAAAAAAGGACGCCCATGCGCCACCTCGCTTCCATCGCTCTTCTGTTCTGCCTCTCTCCTGCTGCCGCCTTCGCACAAGCCCCCCCTCCGCAGGAAGTCCGTACCAGTCGCGCCTTCGATGCAGCCAAAGCCGCCGGCCCACTCGCCCTCCGCGCCTACCTGGCCTCCATGCCCAAGGGTGCAGACCTGCACATGCACCTCACCGGCGCTGTCTATGCCGAGTCCTTCATCGCCCAGGCTGCCGCCGATCATCTCTGCGTCAACTCCGCCACCCTCAGCTTCACCAAAAACGTCGGCACCACCCGCTCGCTCCCGCCCCAGCCCGTCTGCGGAGAGGGAACCGTCCCCGCTGCCTCAGCCTTTAAAGACCAGAAGCTCTACGACGCCCTCATCAACTCCTTCTCCATGCGCTCCTTCGTCCCCACGCCCGGCACCAGTGGCCACGACCAGTTCTTCGCCACCTTCGCCCGCTTCGGCGGACTCGATAAATCTCACGTCCCCCAGTGGCTCGATGAGGTCGCCACCCGCTCCGCCGCCCAGAACGGCCAGTACCTCGAGATCATGCAGACTCCTGCCTTCGGCGCAGCCGCCAAGCTCGGCTACCAACTCGGCTGGCCTGAAGTCCCCAGCGACCCCATCGGCCAGCATCGTGACGCCGCCCCCGCCGAGCTCGCCGACCTCCGCACCAAGCTCCTCGCCGCCCCTGAGTTCCACGCCAACATCTCCGACGCAGCTAAAGAGCTGGACGACGCCATCACCGCCTTCCGCAAACTCGACCACTGCGACGAAGCCGCCGCCACTCCTGCCTGCTCCGTCCAGATCCGCTTCCTCGCCCAGGTCCTGCGCGCCTTCCCCCCGCAACAGGTCTTCGCCCAGACCCTGCTTTATTTCGAGGCAGCATCCATCAGTTCCAACATCGTCGGCATCAACTTTGTCCAGCCGGAAGACAACTTCATGTCGATGTCGGAGTATCACCGCCAGATGTTGATGCTCGACTACCTTCACTCCGTCTACCCTAAGGTGCACATCTCGCTGCATGCCGGCGAGCTCGCTCCCGTCCTCGTTCCGCCCGTCGGCCTCAGCTTCCACATCCGCGAAGCCGTAGACCTCGGCCACGCCGAGCGCATCGGCCATGGAGTCGACGTCATGTACGAGCAAGACTCCAACGCCCTACTCAAAGAGCTAGCCGACCGTCACATCATGGTGGAGATCAACCTAACCTCCAACGACGGCATCCTCGGCATCACCGGCAAGAATCACCCGCTCTCGAACTACCTCGCCGCCCACGTTCCAGTCGCACTCTCCACCGATGATGAAGGCGTCTCCCGAGGTAACATCACGCAGGAGTACACCCGCGCCGCCCTCGACTTCAACCTCACCTACCGCAACTTGAAGGACATGGCCCGCACCGGCCTCGAGCACAGCTTCCTCGCCGGCCCCAGCCTCTGGCTCAAGCAAGACGCCTTCACCCGCACCGTCCCCGACTGCGCCACCGACTCCATCGGTCCCAACAGTTTCAAAGACACTCCCAACGCAAAGTGCACCGCTTTCCTCAAGTCCAGCGACAAAGCCGCCCAGCAGTGGGAGCTCGAACACCGCTTCAAAAACTTTGAGAACCGACCGTAACCTGTCAGCAAACCATCCACTCGCATACAATCCCTGTACTTCACTTTGAGGTCTTCTCCGCGTGCCATCTATATCTCGTCGCACCCTTCTCCACACCAGTCTGGCCGCAGCGGCTACCACGCTGATCGACACCCATCCGCTGCTCGCGCAGGCCGCTGCCACCCCCACCAAGCGGAAGAACAACATCCATCAATCCGTCTCCCGCTGGTGCTACAAGGACACGTCCCTTGAAGATCTCTGCGCCTACTCCGCCAAGATCGGCCTCAAGGGCATCGATCTGCTCGACGTCAAAGACTGGGAAATCCCACGCAAATACGGACTCATCTGCACCATGGGCTACGCCGGAGGAGGCTCCATCCCCAAGGCTCTCAACCGTACTGAGAACCACGACGAAATTGAAGCCAACTTCCGCAAGAACATCCCCATCGCCGCTAAGCTGGGTGTCCCGAACGTCATCACCTTCTCCGGCAATCGCATGGGCATGGCGGACGACGAGGGCGCTCGCAACTGCATCACCGGCCTCAAGCGCCTCAAACCCATCGCCGAAGATAACGGCGTCACCATCGTCCTGGAGCTGCTCAACAGCAAGCGCAACCACAAGGACTACATGGCCGACCACACCGCCTGGGGCGTCCGTGTCTGCGAAGAAGTGGCCTCACCCCACATCAAGCTGCTCTACGACATCTACCACATGCAGATTATGGAAGGCGACATCGTCGCCACCATCAAAGAGAACATCAAGTGGCTCGGACACTTCCACACCGGCGGCGTCCCTGGCCGCCACGAGCTGGACGAGACCCAGGAACTCTACTGGCCCGCCATCATGCGCGGTATCCTCGCCACCGGATACACCGGCTACGTCGCCCACGAGTTCGTCCCCGTCCGCGACCCCCTCACCTCACTCCGCGAAGCCGTAGACCTCTGCGACGTCTAAACCGCGCACACAACCGGGTGCCCCATTCATCCGCAGTCGTATCGCGCATGGGTGGGCATCGTGCCAGGCACGACCGCTCTTCTGAACCCTTCACCAATCTGTCATTCTGAGCGAAGTCGAAGAACCCCGAAACCGCTAACATCACCATTACCGTCCGAACCACTCCGCCCCAAAATCCGGGTGCCCCATTCATGCGCAGTCCTATCGCGCATGGGTGGGGTCTCTGCATCACGCTCACCTCGACACCTCAGCCGCAACGAAATACCATTGCCCCGTGCAAAAACTACTCCTGCTATCAGCCCTGGTCCTCGCCACCATATCCTCCCAAGCCCAGCAGCAAACCCTCCCGCTCTGGCCCAGCGGCCCGCCGGACCCACAGGTACAGGGCCCTCCCATGGACATCACCACTTCCAAAGACCGCCTCGTCGCCGGTAAGGCTCTCTCGCACGTCACCAATATCAGCAAACCCAAACTCGCCGTCTTCCAACCCACAGCGGCGAAGAACACCGCCGCTGCAGTCGTAGTCTTTCCCGGCGGAGGCTACCGCATCCTGGCCTACGACCTCGAAGGCACCGAGGTCTGTACGTGGCTCAATAATATCGGCGTCACCTGCTTGCTAGCGCAATACCGCGTCCCCTATAGAGATCACTTTCCGGAGAACGCCGCCGACCTCGAAGATGCCCAGCAAGCCATGCGCCTCGCCCGCACCCACGCCACAGACTGGCACATCGACCCCAAGCGCATCGGCGTCCTCGGCTTCTCCGCCGGAGGCCACCTCGCTGCCGTCCTCAGCAACCACGCCGCCTATCAACCCGCCACGCCGCGCAAAGGCGCAGCCGACCCCTCCATCGACGCCCGCCCCAACTTCACCATCCTGATCTACCCCGCCTACCTCACACCGGAACCGTCTCTCACGACCCTCGCTCCCGGCATCGACCCCACCGCCAACACCCCGCCCACCTTCCTCCTCATGGCCGAGGACGATCCCGTCCACGTCGAAAACATCTTCGTCTACGGCCGCGCCCTCAAAGATCTCAAGGTCCCCACCGAGGTCCATGTCTTCTCCGAAGGCGGCCACGGCTACGGCCTCCGCCCCACCAACCTCCCCGTTACCCACTGGCCGGACCTGGTTACCACCTGGCTCCACACCATCCACGTCCTACCCACCCCCTGATAGCTCGGCAATAGCAGTAGCTGTTGTCTTTTTGGTTTGTCATCCCGTAGGGATCTGCTGTTGTCGTTCTCGTTGCCGGGTGCGGGTGCCCCATATCTCGATTCTGAGATGTGGGCATCGTGCGCAGCACGACCGCTCTTCTACCCCTACCCCAAATCTGTCATCCTGAGCGAAGTCGAAGGACCCCGAAACCGCTGACATCACCCATACCGTCCGAACCATTCACCCCAAAAGCCGTGTGCCCTATATCTCGCTTCTGAGATGTGGGCATCGTGCGCAGCACGACCGCTCTTCTACCTCTACCCCAAATCTGTCATCCTGAGCGAAGTCGAAGAACCCCGAAACCGCCGACATCACCCATGCCGTCCGAACCACTCACCCCAAAATCCGTGTATCCCATATCTCGCTTCTGAGATGTGGGCATCGTGCGCAGCACGACCGCTATCGTCACCCATCCCTAAAATCCATCTACACAAACACCCACCCAAGGTAGACTCAATCCATCCGTAGCAACAGCCCCACTGCGAGCCAACCATGAAAAAAGCCATCATTACTATCCTTCAATTCCTTGTCTTTCTGGTCTTTCTGGCCGTCTTCGCCGCAGGCAGCTTCATCCCGCCCTTCCATATCCAAAGCATCCTGCAGAACGCCGGGCCCGCAGGCCCCGCCGGATCGATCGCCCCGGTCCGAATCTTCATCTGGGACGGCCTCCTCCTCGCCGCGGGCATCTTCGTGCTCATCCTCCTTATAGAAGTAGTCACCAAACGCCTGCGCCGCGCCGCCCCCTGGACCACCCTCGCCTTCGCCATCGCCGTCGTCCTCGGCCTCGCCATGAAGCTCGGCTTCATCACCCGCGGAGGCATGTAGTGGCCGCCGACTCGCCAATTTCATCTGACCTCTTCCAGCGAATAGCCGTAGCCCAACAGCAGCTTGACGCAGGCTACAGCCATCTCCCGCCCCACGCCCCGCCCGCGCTGGGAGAGGACGCCGCCGCCATCCTCCAGCAAGCCGCCGAGCGTCTTCACGACAACTACCCCTACGCCCACCCGCTCTACGCCGGCCAGATGCTCAAGCCGCCGCACCCCATCGCGCGTGCTGCCTACGCCCTCACCATGTCGGTCAACCCCAACAACCACGCCCTTGACGGAGGCCGCGCCAGTTCTGCCATGGAGCTAGAAGCCGTAGCCGAACTCGCAAAGATGTTCGGCTACCCCCAGTACCTCGGCCACCTCGCCAGCAGCGGCACGTTTGCAAACCTTGAAGCCCTCTGGGTCTCCGGCCAACGCCTGCCGGGTCGCGGCATCGCCGCCTCCGATCAGGCTCACTACACCCACACCCGCATCAGCTCCGTCCTCGGCCTGCCCTTCACCGAGATCCCCTCCGACCCCACCGGCCGCATGGACATGGCCGCGCTGGAAAGTGCCCTCCAAACAAAAGACATCGGCACCGTAGTAGCCACCCTCGGCACCACCGCCGTCGGAGCTGTCGACCCCCTCGACCAGATCCTCGAGCTCCAGAAGAAGTACCCCTTCCGCATTCACGTCGATTCGGCCTACGGCGGCTACTTTACCCTCGCCACCAACCTCGCACCCGCCGCCCGTGCTGCGTATGACTGCATCCCCCAGGCTGACTCCATCGTCGTCGACCCTCACAAGCATGGCCTCCAGCCCTATGGCTGCGGAGCCGTTCTCTTCCGCGACCCCTCCGTCGGCCAGCTCTACAAACATGACTCTCCCTTCACCTACTTCTCTTCGAAAGAGCTCCACCTCGGCGAGATCTCGCTGGAGTGCTCCCGCGCCGGTGCCTCAGCAGTAGCCCTCTGGGCCACCCAGAAGCTGCTCCCCTACACCCCCAACGGCCAGTTCGCACAGGACCTCTCCGCCAGCCGCCAGGCTGCGCTCGAGTTCAATCGCCGCCTCGCAGCTGAACCCAGCTTCGTCGTCCCCAACGTCCCGCCGGCTCTCGACATCGTCTTCTGGACTGCCGCTGCCGCTACGCCAGCTGAGTCTTCCACGCTCGCGCAGGCCATCTTCGCCGCCGCCGCCCAACGCGACCTCCATCTTGCTCTGGCAACCCTGCCCACCCGATACTTCCCGCCCGCAACCTGGGAATCAGCCTCAGAACCCGATTCCAACACCGTCCTCTGCCTCCGCTCTGTCCTGATGAAGCCCGAGCACTTGCTCTGGCTCGACCCAATCTGGTCCCGTTTGATGGAAGCAACATCCAGCACCAAGCCGACGCTCTAGCCAAACCACTTACCTTCCGCAATGTCACTCCCCGCGAAATATCGAGGCTTTTCTTCCCCATTTTGCTAAACTAAGTCACACAAAAGGGTTACAGCGCATCCTCTCCCACAGCCTTACCTTGGAGTATCAACGGTGGTCGAAAGGCCATCGAGTAATCCTGCCGTCCCATCTTCTTCCGGCCAAGAAAAGGAATCATCTCCGCATGAGCCTGCCTCAAACCCCCGTCATTCCAAACTCAGCCAATCAAAACTCTGACTTCGATCTCACCGCCCGCACCATCGCGTACTTCTCCATGGAGATAGCCCTCGCCCCCTCCCTCCCCACCTACTCCGGTGGCCTTGGGATGCTCGCCGGCGACACCCTTCGCTCCGCTGCCGATACCGCAGCCCCCATTCTTGCCGTCTCCCTCGTCCATCGCCGCGGATACTTCCGCCAGCATCTCGACACCATCGGCCAGCAGACCGAGACCGACGTCCCCTGGGCCCCTGAGGCCACCCTCCCCTCCGCCAACCGAATTGTCTCCATCCAGATGCAGGGCAGGGAAGTCCTCCTCCGCGCCTGGCGCTTCGAAGTCGTCGGAGTCACCGGCCACGTCGTCCCCGTCTTCCTGCTCGACTCCGACGTCGAAGGCAACGACTCCTGGGACCGCCACCTCACCGACCACCTCTACGGCGGCGACACCTACTACCGCCTCTGTCAGGAGGCCATCCTCGGCCTCGGCGGCATCGCACTCCTCCAGTCCCTCGGCGCTACGCCGGAGGTCTTCCACATGAACGAGGGCCACGCCGCCCTCCTCACCATCGCCCTGCTGGAGACCCAGCTCCACGGCGCTCCCCTTCGCAACGCGACCGAAGCCGACATCGAAGCCGTCCGCCACCAGTGCGTCTTCACCACTCACACCCCGGTCCCTGCCGGCCACGACCAGTTCGGCCTCGACCAGATGTACCAGGTCCTCGGCCACGATCGTGCCTCCGCCATCGACCGCATCGGCTGCCTCCACAACGGCCTGATGAACATGACCTACATCGCCCTCAAGTTCTCCCGCTACGTTAACGGCGTCGCCATGCAGCACGGCATCGTCTCCCAGCAGATGTTCCCCGAGTACCCCATCCACGCCATCACCAACGGCGTCCACGCCGCCACCTGGCTCTCCGAGTCCTTCCAGCAGCTGCTCGACGCCCAAATTCCCGCCTGGCGCACCGATAACCAGTACCTCCGCTCCGTCTACGGCATCTCCCCGGCCAACGTCGCCGCCACCCATCGCAAGGGCAAGCTCCGCCTCATGGCCGAGGTAGCCAGCCGCACCGGACAGACCTTTGATCCCAACGTCCTCACCCTCGGCTTCGCTCGCCGCGTCGCCACCTACAAACGCGCCAGCCTGCTCTTCACCGACCCCGCCCGCCTCGTCGCCATCGCCGAGAAGATCGGCGGCCTCCAGATACTCTTCGCCGGCAAGGCCCACCCCGCCGACACCGCCGGCAAAGGCCTCATCCGCGAGGTCTTCGCCTCCGCCGCCCTGCTCAACAGCTCCGCCCTTAAGATCGTCTACCTCGAAAACTACGACTGGGAACTCGGCGCACTCCTCACCCAGGGTGTCGACGTCTGGGTCAACACGCCCCGCCGTCCGTACGAAGCCTCCGGCACCTCCGGTATGAAGGCCGCCCTCAACGGCGTCCCCTCGCTCTCCATCCTCGACGGCTGGTGGATCGAAGGCTGCGCCGAGAACACCACCGGCTGGGCCATCGAAGACGGCGAGTCCGAAGAGATCGAGGCCGCCAGCCTCTACCAGAAACTCGAGTACGCCATCGCCCCGCTCTACGCCAACACCACCGCCTGGGCCGCCATGCAGCGCCACTGCATCGCCATGAACGGTACCTTCTTCAACACCCATCGCATGCTCGCCCAGTACTTCCAGAACTCCTACCAGGTCCCCCCCACCCTCACCTCCGTCACTGCAGAGTCGATCCAACACGAACCCGCTCTGGCCTGACCTCTTCTCCCAATCCACCTAAGCCTTGACCCTTCAGTGGTTCGCCCTCCCCTCAAAAGGGAGGGCTCCGTTCATCACCCCCTTTGGCTTGGAAGCCTCTAGAACCCGCCCGCAACAAGGGTTCGGTCTGAATCGATTCATTTCCCGTCAGCTCGCCCAAAATCGGCTTAATTACAAAATGGTCGCCCAATCCAACAATATTTCTTGACGAAGGTTGAGTGGTTCCGTTATCGTCCATCTCGCACCAAGAAATAGTTTCTCTATCGAATAAGAGCCGCGGCAACACCGCAGCCTCCGTCCTACAGCGCACGCATCTCAGGAGCCGTCTCATGTCATCCCGCAATACCCTCAACCGCCTCGCCCTTCTTCTCCTCACCCTCTGCATCGCCTTGTTCTCTCTTTCGGCCCTCGCCCAGACCGCCGGCCAAGGTGCCATTCAGGGAACCGTGACAGATTCAACTGGCGCGGTTGTCGCCGACGCAACCGTAACGGCACTCAACACTGCTACCGGAATTGAGACCACCCGGCCGAGTTCCTCCTCCGGTCTTTACAACATCGCGCCTCTCCTTCCCGGCACCTATACGATCACCATCACCGCCAAGGGTTTCAATGCCTTCAAGCAGGAAAATCTCACCGTCAATGCTTTGACAACCCTGGGCTTCAATGCAGCGCTTACCATTGGCAGTGAATCCGAGACCATCACCATCACCGCCGCGCCTCCCGCTCTCGACACCACCAGCGCCACCCTTGGCGGCACCATCGAGAACAGCACCTACAGCGCGCTTCCCCTGCTCTTCTCGGGTAGCCAGCAGCGCGACATTACCCAGTTCTCGAATCTTCTTCCCGGCGCGCAGGTCAATCCTGGCGGACGCTCCTCCATCATCGGTGGCACCGGCCAGCGCGTCGGCGAGCTCTACGTCGATGGCCTCCCCCTCACCACGGCCAGCCAGCAAGGCGACAACCGTCCCGTCTTCAACCTCGTTCCACTCGAAGCCATCGACCAGATCAAGGTTGTCACCAGCGGTTACTCCGCACAGTACCAGGGTGCAGGTTTGCAGAATTACAACTTGAAGGCAGGCACGAATAAATATCACGGCTCCGCCTTCGCCTATGTTCGCAATACCATCTTCGACGCCTGGTCCTTCAGCACCAAGCCTGGTGCCCCTGGCAACACCGTTCCAGTCCTTGTGAATGGTGCTATCACTCGCGTTGCCGGACCAAAACCAGCCGAGCATCAGATTGAGTATGGTTACTCCTTTGGCGGCCCCATCAACATCCCTCACCTGATCAACGGCCACGACAAACTCTTCTTCTTCACCACCCTCGACAGGTTCCGCTCCCGCATCGGCGTCAACCCCAGCACCAGCACGGTCCCCACAGTCAATATGCGTACTGGTAACTTCAGCGAGTTGCTCGTCGCTTGCACACCTGGGTCAGCAAACTGCTATGGCACTCGCGCCAATAACGTCCCTTGCATAGCCGGGTCTGCGGGTTGCTCTGGTGCATCCTCTGGACAGGTCTATGATCCAACCTCGCAGGTGGCGTGTACTGCCGCCAACGGCGGAACAGCGTGCCGCTTCCCGTTTGCGGGCAACATCATTCCTGCAGGCTATCTCTCTCCCATCTCGCAATATATGGCGAAGTTTTTGCCCGCCCCCACCTCCAGTGCACTGACTAACAACTTCGTCAGCGGCGTCCCGTCGGGCTTTGATAACCAACTGCTCTCGGCACGCGTTGATTACACCATCTCCTCCAAACAGACCCTCTCCGGCGCATACACACAGGGCCGGCGACACGCTATTCCTTACACCGGCACCGCCACACCCGGCGTCGCTGTCGTGCCATACCTCGTAACGACGACGTCTACCGTCTCGGGCAGGCTCGCCAACATCCAGCACACCTACCAGATCACCCCAAACCTCGTAAATTCTGCAAAGTATGGTTTCATCTACTTCGGCGGCCCACCGGTCGGCAACATTACCGGTACCACCAACCCAGGTCTGTATGGTCTGGCAGCATCTGGTATCTCCGGGCTTCCTGCAGGTCAGGCATCCACCAATGCGGCCAATCTTTCCTTCAGCGGCACCAACGCACCCACCAGTTGGGTTGGAAACACCCCCTCCACCACCAACCGTTCCAGCACCTATGAGTTCATCGACAATCTGTCCCTCGTCAAGGGGCGTCATTCCATGAACTTTGGCGGCCAGATTCAATGGCTGCAGAACAACGCAAGCACAGCAGACGGGCCTTCAACCCCCACCTCGCTTGCCTTCGGCGTCAATGGCACAGCGAACTTGAACGCTTCAAATTACGCCGCGAATACCGGCTTCTCATACGCGAGCTTTCTTCTTGGGGCGGTCACCAGCTCGAGTACCAGCCAACAGCCGTTTAGCATTGTGGGCGGACGCTATCGTCCAATGGCGTTCTACTTTCAGGACGACTTCAAGCTCACGTCCAAGCTGACCATCAACGCCGGCCTCCGTTGGGACTATCTCCCGCCTTATAAGGAAGCGCTGGATCGTTGGTCCTTCCTCAATCCCGACCTTACGAATGCCCTTACCGGAAGCGCCGGATCCCTGCAGTTTGCAGGAAACCGCGGCGCTGGCCTCAGTTGCCAGTGCCGCACCCCGGTCAAGACTTACTGGAAGAACTTCGAGCCTCGTGTCGGCTTCGCCTATGCAGTGGACGACAAGACCGTCTTCCGCGGCGGCTACAGCCTCACCTACTCCCACGGCGGGGCCAACGGCGGCGCAGCCGGAGCTGGAACAGGAACGGGCCAGACAGGATTCGCCACACCGATCTCGTTCTCCGATAGCGTCTCGGGTCCAGCGTTCTACCTCAACAACAACCCCGCTTTTTCAGCGAGTAACGCGAACTACGGTGGTCCTGGGTACACGCTCCCCGGTACCTCACCCATCTCCGCAGCCTCCCAGAATCTGGGAACCGGCCTGTACGGTGCCGGAGCCCCCAATGGCACTGCAATCAACTATGCCGATCCATACGTCGGAAGCCGTGCACCTCAGTTCTCCTTCTACAACATCGGGATACAGCGGCAAATCACGAAGAACATAACCATATCGGTCGACTACTCCGGAAGCCAGAGCCACTTCATCTCCGGTGCTGCTGGAATCCGTGGCCTGTATGCCGGTCAACTTGACCCGAAATACCTGGCCTTGGGTTCTAACCTAAGCAAACCCGCGACCTCGGCGAATCTTGCTGCGGCCACCGCGGCAACCGGTATCGCTCTCCCTGTTCCGTATGCAGGCTACACCGCCGCCGCAACCACGAATGCAAATGCGACGATCGGCCACATGCTGACCTGGAAACCGCAGTACTTCGGCAGCACACAATACAACGGCACGTCTGACTTCTGGGGCAACTACGTCGCCAACGGAAACTACAACTCCTTCCAGGTCGCTCTTGCGCAGCGCGCGACAAAGGGCCTGACCTACAACGTCAACTACACTTACTCCCAGAACGTCGACAATGCCGGCACGCAGCGCAGCGGATACGATATTCCCGCATCGGCCATCGCCGACGGCGTCTTCCATTCCAAAAACCGCATCGACCGTTCTATCTCCATCAACGATCAACCGCAGAACCTCAGCATCTACGGTGTTTATAGCAGTCAATACGGCAAAGGCAGTCTCGGCGGCAGCAATTTCATCGTTCGTTCGCTTCTGAGCGGTTGGCAGACGTCCTTGATCTTCCAACTCAGCTCTGGAGTGCCGCTGCCCATCGTTGCCAACTGCAGCGGTACGCAGAACGTCGGTCAGGGCAGTTGCATGCCCGATGCCAATCCTGCCTTCCAGGGCGATGTGCGTACCAATGGAAAATGGGGACAAGGCGTGACAGCGGCCACGCTCGGCACATTGTCCTACCTGAAAGGCGGCTACACCTCTGCAGCATCGGGAGTGGGAGTGGGAGGCGCACCCTGCGCCACATCCGGTGGCCCGTTCTGCAACTCTGGCGACTATAAGATAGGCAGTTCGCCGCGGTTCCCGTACAACCTGCGCGGACCCGACAACTACCGGCTCAGCATGGGACTGCGCCGTACCTTTCCAATTCGCGAGCGTTTCAACTTCGTCTTCGGCATCGACGGCGCCAACCTCACCAACCACACCACATTCGGCAATAACGCCGGCAACAACCAGATTACCGCCAACGTCAATAGTGCAACTTTCGGTACGCTAAACTTCGCCAGCGGCGATCCCCGCTCCTTACAGTTCTCCGGAAGGATCAACTTCTAACCAGAACTCAAACAAACTACAAACTGCCGCCCAGCCAAAAGCCGGGCGGCAGTTTGCGTTACAAGACTGAGACGGCCTCTTCAACCACGCGCCTGGAAACACCTACCGTGGATGGGCACGGATCTTAGCCGTGCCGCACGCAGCGTCTATGATTCCAAGTTTTCCGGTCCGCCTGCGGGGACTGGAAAACGTCCGCAAAAAATCTTGTCAAGCCCCCAGTGCCCATTTAGATCCTCTAACCCAAACAATCTAAAACAGATAATACCCAAAAATAAACGAGTCTTTAGTTATGGTGCACTTGGTAAACTAGAACCAGAAGAAAAGAAAAAGCTGGCTCGGCTTCATCGCCGGGCCTAACTCATTTGTTTACACGATTTTGCCCGTAACCCCTTTGCTTGGACGAATTTGGCGACAACGCCATCCCGTAAATGAAAGCAAACAAATATCTTAGCGAATAAGAGGGGGGGAGGGGGTAGGTGGTCGAATGCACCAGATACTATGCCGGACACCAAAGCAAAGTGCGGAACCCAGGTAATCCCTGAATCCCGCCCTTATGTCGTATACAACGACCAGCTAGTCGCCAGCCACTGCATGATGCTCCTGCACCACGACAGGCTTACGCTTCTTCGAGACGAAGTAACCCCGCACCCGGTCAAAGAACAGGTACACCACCGGAGTCGTAAACAGCGTTAGTACCTGCGAAACAATCAGTCCGCCGACGATGGTGATACCCAGTGGCCGGCGCAATTCGCTGCCGGTACCCGTACCCAGTGCCAGCGGCAATCCGCCCAGCATCGCGGCAGCCGAGGTCATCATGATTGGACGGAAGCGCAGCAGGCAGGCCTGGAAGTCTTCCTCCGGCGTCTTACCCTGCTCGCGTTCGGCGACCAGTGCGAAGTCGATCATCATGATCGCGTTCTTGATCACGATACCGATCAGCAGGATGATGCCGATCATCGCGATCACGCTCAGGTCGACCTTGAACAGCAGCAGCGCCACAATCGCGCCCACACCGGCCGAGGGAAGCGTAGAAAGAATCGTCAGCGGATGGATAAAGCTCTCGTACAGCATTCCGAGAACGATATACACCGTCACCAGCGCCAGCAGAATCAGCAACGGCTCGCTGGAGAGCGATGCTTGAAACGCCTGCGCCGAACCCTGGAAGCCGCCTTTGATCGTCGAAGGCATCCCGATATCGATCCGTGCCTGTTCGATCGCCGTCGTCGCCTGGCTCAACGATGCTCCCGGAGTCAGGTTGAAGCTCAAGGTAGCCGCTGCCGCCTGCCCCTGGTGGTTCACGCTCAGCGGAATCCGCTGCGTCTCCAGATGCGTTACCGCCGAGAGCGGAACCATGTTCCCGGTGGTGCTCTTCACGTAGATGTTCTTCAGGGCATCCGGCCCCAGCGAGTACTCCGGAGAGACCTCCATCACCACGTGGTACTGGTTCAGCGGACGATAGGTCGTCGAAACCTGCTTCTGTCCAAACGCATCGCTCAACGTCGCATCAATCGTCAGCGGAGAAACACCCAGCCGGCTCGCTGTATCACGGTCGATCACCAACTGCGCCCGCAAACCCTTGTCCTGCTGGTCCGTTGCAACGTCCTTCAGCTCTGGCAGCCGCATCAGCCGAGCCATCAGCTTCGGAGACCAGTTGTTCAGGTCCTCCAGGCTGTCCGCCGTCAACGAATACTGGTACTGCGTCGCCGATTGCCGTCCCCCGATGTTCAACTCCTGCTGCGACTGCAGAAACAATTGAACGCCAGGAATTCCGCCGGTCCTGGGACGCAGCCGGTTCAGAATCACCTCAGCCGAATCACCCGTCTTCTGACGTTCCTTATCGTCTTTGAGGAACATAAACAGATTGCCCGAGTTGCCACCACCGCCGCCCGGACCACCGCCGCCCACAAACGCCATCACGTTCTTGACGCCCGGGTCTTTCCGAACAATATCCGAGAGCAGAATCATCTTCTCCCGCAGCGCGTCGAACGAAACGTCCTGCTGGCCACGAATCTGTCCACCGATACGGCCCGTGTCCTGCTGTGGGAAGAAGCCCTTCGGCACCAGGATAAACAGGTAGATATTCAGCGCTACCGTGCCGGCCAGGATCATCAACACCAGGGCCTGCTTCCGCAGCACCCATCGCAGCCCGCGCTCGTACTCGGCAGCCAGCCATGCCAGCCCCTTCTCGCCAGACAGATAGAACCAGCCATGCTTCCGCTTGTTATGCGCGATCAAAAACTTCGCGCTCAGCATCGGCGTCGTCGTCAGCGAAACCACCAGAGACATCAGGATCGCCGCAGTCAAGGTCACTGCAAACTCGCGGAACAGACGGCCCACGATACCACCCATCAGCAGAATCGGAATGAACACCGCAATCAGCGACGTGCTCATCGAAACCACCGTAAACCCAATCTCCTTCGAGCCCAGCATCGCGGCATCGTACGGAGTCATGCCGTCTTCCAGATGACGGCTGATGTTCTCAATCACCACGATCGCATCGTCCACCACGAAGCCGGTAGAGATGGTCAGCGCCATCAGGCTCAGGTTGTCCAGCGTGTAGCCCAGCATGTACATCGCGCCAAATGTACCCAGCAGGCTTAGCGGCACCGACACGCTTGGAATCAGCGTCGAGCGCAACTCGCGCAGAAAGAGGAACACAACCAGAATCACCAGAATGATCGACAGCAGCAGCGTCCGCGTCACATCGCGTACCGATGCCCGAATCGTCGTCGTGCGGTCCATCGCCACCTGTAGATTGATCGCCGGTGAGATCGAAGACCGCAGCACCGGCAACATGTTCTGCACATTGTCCACCGTGCTGATGACGTTCGCGCCCGGGGATTTGAACACCATGATCAAGATCGCCGGCTTGCCGTTAATCATGCCGCCCGTATGGATATCTTCCACACCATCGAACACCCGCGCGACATCCTGCACCCGCACCACGCCATGCGCTGCCGCAGCTCCGCCAGTCACCGCCTTGGCTGCAGTGCTAGCTGCCGTAGCGTTTGTGGTTCCGCCCACCGCACTCGCCACCGATGAGGGTAATCCTGAGGATGCCGCTGCCGTGCTTACCGCACCGCGATCGGTCGAAATAATCAGCGGAGCATACGCCGCCGCGCCGTAGAGTTGGTCGGATGTACTGATGCTCCAACGCTCTTCGTGGTCATTCAGGTAGCCCTTCGGCACATTCACATTGGCCTGGCCGATAACAGCGCGCAGCGCCTCCAGCCCGACCCCATACGCCGTCAGTAGCGCAGGATTGGCCTCCACCCGCACCGCAGGCTTAGCGCTGCCTGTCGTGAACACCTGACCGACCCCGTTCACCTGCGCGATCTTCTGTGCCAGCACGCTATCCGCCGCGTCATAGAGCTGCGGCACACTCAGTGTGTCGGAGGTCAACGCCAGCATCAGGATGGGCGCGTCCGAAGGATTGATTTTGCGGTAGGTCGGATTATTAGGCAGGTTGGCCGGCAACTGACTGCGCGCCGCGTTGATTGCAGCCTGCACATCGCGCGCTGCACCATTCACATCTCGGCTCAGGTCGAACTGCATGGTGATCGACGTACTACCCGTCGACGACGAGGACGTCATCTGGTTGATACCCGCAATACGGCTGAACTGTCGCTCCAACGGAGTAGCGACAGCAGAGGCCATCGTCTCCGGGTCAGCGCCTGGCAACCCGGCGCCTACGGAGATCACCGGATACTCGACCTGCGGCAGACTCGCCACCGGCAGCAGCGTATACGCCACCGCTCCCGCCAGGATCACAGCGGACGACAACAAAAACGTAGCGACCGGTCGTTTGATAAACGGTGCTGAAAAATGAACGCCCTTTAGATCCAGTGCCATCAGTCTGCCCCTACGGTCTGCTCATGCTCCCGCCGTTCGCGCTCGCGGAACTCTGCGTCGGCCTCGGCTGTATGGAAGAACCGTCGTCCAATCCGGTCAAAGAACAGGTACACCACCGGCGTCGTAAACAGTGTGAGGATCTGCGAAACAATCAGTCCACCCACAATCGTGATGCCCAGCGGACGGCGCAATTCGCTGCCTGTACCCGTACCCAGTGCCAGCGGAACGCCGCCCAGCAGCGCCGCCATGGTCGTCATCATGATTGGACGGAAGCGCAGCAGGCAGGCCTGGTAGATCGCCTCCTCCGGTTTCATCCCGTGGTCGCGCTCTGCTTCGAGGGCGAAGTCGATCATCATGATGGCGTTCTTCTTCACAATACCGATCAGCAGGATGATGCCGATCAACGCAATCACACTCAGGTCCACATGGAACAGCAGCAGCGCCAGGATCGCGCCCACACCCGCCGAAGGCAACGTAGAGAGAATCGTAATCGGATGGATGTAGCTCTCATAGAGCACGCCCAGCACGATGTACACCACGATGAGTGCTGCAAGGATCAGGATCGGCTCATTCGCCAGTGAAGCCTCAAACGAAGCCGCTGAACCCTGGAAACGCGCGTTCAAGCTCGGAGGCATATTCAGCTCTTCCTTCGCCTTGTTCACCGCCTCTACTGCGTCGCCAATCGACTTGCCCGGCGCAATGTTGAACGACAACGTTACGACAGGGAACTGCCCCTGATGGTTCAACGCCAGTGGAGCCTTCTGCGACTCAAAGTGTGTAAAGGTCGAGAGCGGTACCTGTGTCCCGTTCGAGCTCTTCACGTAAATGCTGTCCAGAGCGGTCGGGTTCCTCTGGAACGCCTCCGCCACCTCCAGTACCACGTGGTACTGGTTCTTCTGCGTAAAGATGGTCGAGACCTGCCGCTGTCCAAAGGCGTCGTTCAGCGTGTCGTCGATGTTCTGCGGAGTAATGCCCAGCCGAGCCGATGTATCGCGGTCGATCACCAGATGCGCGTTCAACCCGCTCAACTGCTGGTCGCTCGCCACATCCGTCAGGATCGGGATCTGCTTCAGCTTGTCCAGCATCTTGGTGGTCCACAGCGTAAGCTCGTCCGCATTCGCGTCTTCCATGGAGTACTGATATTGCGTGCGGCTCACTCGATCTTCTACCGTCAGGTCCTGCAGCGGCTGGAGGAAGCACAAGATGCCATCCACCTTCGCCACCTCCGGCTGCAACCGTGTAATCACCTCGGCGGCGGACTTCGTGCGCTCCTCGCGGTCCTTCAGCGTGATCTGGATACGACCGCTGTTCAACGTCGTATTCGTTCCATCGATGCCGATGAACGAGGAGACGCTCTCCACATCCGGATCTTCCAGAATCCGCCGTGCCAGCTCCTGCTGCCGCTCGCCCATCGATTCAAAGCTGATCGTCTGCGGTGCCTCGGTAATAGCCAGCAGCACACCCGTATCCTGCACCGGGAAGAAGCCCTTCGGTACCACTACGTAGAGGTACACCGTCAAGATGAACGTCCCCAGCGTCACCAGCAAGGTCAGCGTCTGGTGGCGCAGTACAAACCGCACACCGCCCGCATACTTCGCGATCACGTACTCGAAGAACTCTTCGCTCTTCCGGTAGAACCTGCCCTGTTCGCTCTCCGGTTTATGCCGCAGCAGCTTTGCAGCCATCATCGGCGTCAACGTCAACGAGACGAACGCCGAGACGAGAATCGTAACCGCCAGCGTTACCGCAAACTCGCGGAACAACCGGCCAACAATGTCGCCCATGAACAGCAGCGGAATCAGTACAGCAATCAGCGACACCGTCAACGAAACAATGGTGAACCCGATCTGCTCCGAACCCTTCAACGCCGCCGTCAGCGGGTCGTCACCCTCTTCCAGGTAGCGCGCAATGTTCTCGATCATGACGATCGCGTCGTCTACTACGAAACCGGTCGAAATCGTCAGCGCCATCAGGCTCAGGTTGTTCAAGCTGTAGCCCAGCAGGTACATGATGCCGAACGTACCCACAATCGACAGCGGTACCGCGACCGATGGAATGATCGTCGCCGCCAGCGAACGCAGGAACAGGAAGATCACCATCACCACCAGCGCAATGGTTAGCACCAGTTCAAACTGCACGTCCGCTACCGAAGCCCGGATAGTATTCGTACGGTCGGTCAGCACGTCCAGCGTCACGCTGGCTGGCAGGCTGTTGCGCAACTGCGGCAGTAGCTTCTGTACCTGGTCCACGACGCCGATGATGTTCGCACCGGGCTGCCGCTGAATGTTCAAAATCACCGCTGGCTTCAGGATCGCGTCCTGGGCCTCCTGCGGCTGACCATCCAGCCCCGTGCCCGCACCGTGCGCGGAGGTCCCCATCCACGCAGCCTGGTACAGGTTCTCCGAGCTGTCTACTGCATTCGCTACATCCGACAACCGCACCGGCGACCCATTGCGATACGCAATGATGACCTTGCTGTAGTCCGCGCTCGACAGCAATTGGTCGTTCGCGCCAATGGTGTACGCCTGGGTCTTGCCGTTCAGGCTGCCCTTCGCCTGGTCTACGTTCGCGGTTCCGAGTGCAGACCGCAGGTCTTCCATGCTCAACCCGTAGTTTGCCAACGCCATCGGGTTCGCCTGGATACGGACCGCAGGCTTCTGTCCGCCAGCAATCGACACCAGTCCAACGCCCGAGAGCTGTGAGATCTTCTGCGCCATCAGCGTATCGGCCAAGTCTTCAATCTTGGTCAGCGGCAACGTGTCGCTGGTCAGCGACAGCGTCATGATCGGCGCATCAGCAGGGTTCACCTTGCTGTATACCGGCGGATTCGGCAGGTCCTTCGGCAGATAGCTGCCGCTGGCGTTGATCGCCGCCTGCACGTCCTGCTGCGCGATATCGATCGACTCCGTCAGCGAGAACTGCAGCGTAATCACGCTGCCGCCGCCCGAGCTCGTCGAAGTCATCTGGCTCAAGCCAGGGATCTGCCCAAACTGGCGCTCCAGCGGAGAGGTTACCGACGACGCCATCACCTCTGGGCTCGCACCCGGATAGAACGTCACCACTTGAATAGTTGGGTAGTCCACCTGCGGCAGCGCCGACACCGGCAATTGCTTATACGCAACTCCGCCCGCAAGCAAAATGGCCACCATCAGAAGCGAGGTGGCCACCGGCCGCAGAATAAATGGCCGTGAAGGACTCATCAGCGGGCTCCTTCAGGTTGCCCTGTACCACGATTGCCAGTTCGTGGGCCGCCACCCGTGCGCGGACTACCTTGTCCAGAACCAGCGCCACCAGAACCTGTCGCGCTTGCGCCTGGTGCACCAGCGCCCGCAGTACCGGCACCAGCCGCCCCGGGTGCACCAGCACCACGGCCTGCCCCGCCACCAGCACCGCCGCGGCCACCCCGTCCACCCCCTGCGCCTGGAACAGCAGCAGCACTGCGCGGAACTACCTTGGCGTTATTCCTCAGCTTCTCCTGGCCATCCACGACGACCTGCTCGCCAGCCGTTACGCCGCTTACCAGGATCACCTGGGAGCCTTCCGTCAGGTCAACCTTTACCTGCCGCGCCTCAACGTACGCAGGAGGTGCGCTTGGTCCGGCCGCACCACCGGGTCCGCCGGCAGCACCGCCACCAGCATCCCCAGCAGGACGCGACTTGCGCGTAGCACCGGCACTACCCGCAGCGGCTCCGCCACTTGCAGAGGGATCATTCGGGTCAACCGGAGGCGTACCCTGCTTCACCACATACACAAACGTTCCCTGCGATCCGGTCTGCAACGCCGCAGCCGGAACCACAATCGCGTTCAAGCGGTCCTGCAGAATCAGGCGCACATTCACAA
>JANYER010000190.1 GCA_025359825.1 Granulicella sp. | reverse complement strand
GAGTTTACGAATATCGGGGTGGTGTTACGCGAAGCGGTACCGGCTCGCGCGGGCGGTGCTGTGGTTCGGTTTACCCGGGATTGGTCGCGCGTGCGCTGCATGGACGCGGACGTGGACGTGGAGCTGCTCGAGGCGTTGGAGGCAGAAATTGCAGTACGGTTGCGCGGCGGAGAGGGCGACCTGAAGCCGGTGCTGGAGGTGCTGGGAGACACGCTCTCGAACTCCATCCAGATCACGCCTGCACACGCTTGCCTGGCCGAGGGCATAGTGGCCGAGATGGAGCAGTTGCTGCGCATGTACGTCGAGCCGTTGAAGATCAAGGTGGAGCGAAAGCGTAGTGGACGCGCAGCGATTGCAGCGGGGATGCGGACCGAGTTTGAACGCGCCGGCGTGTGGGGGCTGATGCGGAAGCGCATCGCGGCTGCACCGTACACGCGGGCCGGCGACCCGATGCGACTCGACTGCGGGTACCGGGCCGAAGCGGCAGAGCCAGACGGTATGGGCATGGTGCGGATGTTTCAGGCGGTATCGCTGGAGGGCGACGTGGAGGCCGCGAAGGGACTCGCGTACTCGGCACCGCAACTCCGCGAAGGGGTAGAGCGGGTGGAGCGATCACGCCTGGAGCTAACCGCAATCGTCGAACCGTTGCGTACAGTGTCTGGAGGCGAAGATGAAGCCTCGGAGCGCTATCGGTTTGGCGTGGAAGCGATGGAGCGGCAGGCGATTCGGGTGATGACGGTAAGCGACCTGGCGCGGATTGCCGCGACGGCGCGGATCGAGCTTAGAGTCTGAATTAGTCGGTAACAGCGAAATGTTGGTTGTGTTGGCATAGCCCGATTGGGGCTGTGCCTTTTTTATTTTGGGTTGACGTCACAGGCAGGAGGGGTGAGGGTATGGGGATTCAGGCAACGGTGAAGGATGTTTGGCAGCGTTTCGCAGGGACTACGGCTGCTAGTGAAATTGCGGCCACCAGTGAGGCTACGGGGATTGCTGCCGGAGCGAGTGAACGGAAGACGGCGATGTTGCCTTCCATTTTGAGTCCGTATAACCCGCTGGGGCGGCCCGGGCAGAGTGCGATGCCCAAGCCCACGCCGGCCAACCTGCGCAAGCTGGCAGAGACGCCGGTGGTGCGGCGCGCCATCAACCTGGTGAAGGATCGCATCGCCAGCATGGACTGGCAGGTACGGGTCCGCCGCGGTATGGATGCCGCGACCGTGCATGATGCGACTGCCCGCATGGCAGCGCTGCGCCATTGCCTGGAGGAGCCAAACTCCGCCGACAGCTTTCGCGTGCTGTGGGAGCAGGTGCTGGAGGACCTGCTGGTAGGCGGCTTTGGCGCGGTGGAGATGGAGGCGACAGGGGATGCGGCTCGTCCGTTCCAACTGTGGGCGGTGGACGGCGCGACCATCCAGATCGACGGCGCCTGGGACGGCGATGCACAGAAGCCACGCTACGCGCAGGCCACCGGGCGACTTGGCCGCGAGGGTCATGTATCTCTGCTGGATGCCGAGTTGATCTACATCCGGCTGAATCCGCGCACCCACACGGCGTTTGGGTTGGGTCGTCTGGAGGTTGCGTTCGAGACGGTGAACCAGTTCCTCAGTGCGAGTCGCTACGCTGGACGACTGGCCAGCAACTCCGTCGTGCAATATGCGTTGTGGCTGAACGAGGCAACACCAGAGCAACATGACCGCCTTATCCGCTGGTGGCAGGACGAGATCGAGGGCACCGGCCGCGTGCCGATTCTGAGCTGCGAGCAGAAGCCGGAGGTGCTGCGCTTCGCCGGAGGTACGGACGCGGACCTGCGCCTGGCCTGGCAGGAGGCGCTAATCCGAATGATTGCGAATGCATTTGAACTGCCGCCGATGTTGCTCGGCCTGCAGCACGACGTCAACCGTTCCACGGCAGGCGAGATGGCGGATGAGGCCTTCCAGAGTGCGGTGGTCCCGGTGGCAAAGCTGTTAGCCGAGCACATTACGCGCGACCTGTTTGCAAAGAAGCTGGGCTGGCGTGAGTTCGAGTTCTGCTGGAACGACCTGGAGAGCCGCGATGAGATGCAGGAGCTGAAGATCCAGACAGAGCTGCTGCAGGCCGGAGTCTTGACAGTCAATGAGGTGCGCGCTGCGCGAGGTCTGGCTCCGATGGCTGCGGCAGAGGTGACCCAATGAAGGTGACCTTCGACAATCTGGATGGCGCTGGCGCGGTGGATTACATCGGCTGCGTCTGCGCTGACGGGCCGCTGGCACTGAAGATTGTGCGTGTGTTAAATGCGCCTTCGCGTTGCCTTGGCATGCTCGCTGTAGGCGACACCACGCTAGCTGTCCCGGTGCGACGGGCGCGCGTCATCGTGACTGCGGAGAACGGAACAGTACTGTTCACCGGATACGTTGCGACTGAGCCGCAACAGGTCTACGCCGGGGTTGGAACCAAGGGGCCGGTGTATCGCACGTCGTTCCATGCGGTGAGCGATGAGTGGTTGTTGGATAAGCAGGCCGGAGTGGTGAGTGGGGCGGCGCTGGCGCAGCTTGGCAGTACAGCCATGATCACGCTCACCAGCCGTACTGGTATCCCGCTTGCTACCACTGGGGTGACAGAGCCGCGCGCTGTCGGCGTGTTTCAACCCAGCCCAACGGAGGTATGGTCGAGCAACGCTGGGAACTTGGCGGCCACGACCTATGCGGCGTACCGAGTGGTAGGCGGCGCGTTGTCGATGCAGTCTGCGGGTTCCGTCACTCATGCTTTGAGCGATGGGGACAGGTCGCTGCAGTTGGGTGCATTGTCCCTAGCAGCCGTAAAGGAGCTCGCCAATGATGTGACCGTAAGTGGCGAGATGGAACCGGCGGCCTATGTAACTGAGCGGTTCACCGGTGACGGCACGACGGCAGTGTTTCAACTGGCGGAGATACCGTTTCGATCTAGAGGGAGCGCAGCGGCTTCGCGACTGATCACGGAAAGCTTCGACACGGGAGTGTTCGATCCAAGGGTCTGGAATGTAAGCGATCCTGGCTCTCATCTTGGCTTCAGCGGCTCAGGGCTGGCGATGAGTGGAGACAACGGTCTCGATGGGCAGACTACGCTGACTGCCATCGATGCGGTCGAGATGGGGGGAAGCCTGGTACTCGAAGCGGGTGCGCTGCGTCTGAATACGGCGAGCGACGGTGTTGTGTGCGGACTCTACTCTGGCGCAACATCACGCGCGAACTGCTTCGCCGGATACAACGTTCGCCAGAGCGGCGGGTCGACGTTGGTGACTCCGCTGGTGAATGGAGTGGAGGTCGGGGCTTCGCTGACGGCGCTGGCAGGACACGCGTACACGCTGCGCATCCGGCTGCATTGCGTGGAGACAGAGCGTGTACTGCAACACTACTACGCGCGTGTGGATGGGACGGTACAGGGGTTCGGCGGTGGCTTTGTGGCAGCACCCATGGCCGTGGTCTTTGAACTACAGGATCTCGGTGTCTCGTCCAACACGCCTGCGACAGTGCTGTACGACGGGGTCGTCGCAACCTCGCCGGCAAGCTGTAGCTTTGTGGCAGTCAATAGTGTGCAGCTCTTTGGCTCGATAGGCTACTGCCGGGTGGTTCAGGACGGCTCCACGTGGATCACCAGCACAGTGTCAAGCGGTGTGACGGCAACCCGGTTGATCGGTATCGCGGGCGAAGGTGTCGATTGCCTGATAAATAGCACTGGATTGGTTACATTTTTGGCTGGCCGAGTCCCTGTCGCCGGAGAAATTGTAACCGTGACGTATCGGCGGGACAGACGCTCCGTCGCGCGCTTGCAGGATGCTGCGAGTGTCGCTACTGAAGCGGCAGGTGGAGGCTCCGGCATAGCTGCGTGGCTGGGCAAGGTGGTTCGGCCTGCGGCGCGCAGCTCAATTGATTGCGAACATGCCGCGCTGGCGATCCTGAGCTTTGCCGCAAGCCGTGCCGCTGCCATCGCTGGCACGTACGAGGCTGTGAATCCGGAGGATATTTGGCCGGGGGATGTTCTTGCCCTGACACGCGGAGGCCAGGCTTCGAGTGTCGTCGTGCGGCGCGTCTCCATCCTGGATGCAATGGCCGCGCCCGAGATGCTAACGTACCGCATCGAGTTTGCGAACGACTGGGCAGAGGGGCTGGGGCTGACGTTGTCCGAGGCCGTTGCGCCGGACGCGCTGCTGCCACAGACGGCGTCGAACGCACCGGGGAGCGTGCTTGCGAACCTGCAGCAGCTCCAGGTGGTGAGCTCGACGGAGACCGCCCTGCAGGTGGATGCCGGAACGGCACCCCCTGCGGGCGGCGGGTTTGAGGTGCGACGCAGGGATTGGGACTTCGGCGCGAGCGTCGATCAAGACCTGGTCCTGCGCAGTCCGGTGCGAGGCTTTTCTATCCCACGTGAAGCGCAGGTAGAGCGTTACTACGTACGCATGTACGACGCTTCGACGCCACCGGTCTACTCGCGTTTTTCCAGTGCAGTCTTTACAAATCTTCCGGTCAACTAGACCGGGAGGGAGGGTGTCATGACGGAGTTTGAAGGACAGGTACTCGCAGACTTAAGAGTATTGCAGGACCAGATGAAGCAATTACTCGGTGCAGGCCAGCCTGGCAGGCTTGCGCAACTGGAGGGACGTGTGGAAAAGCACGAGCAAACGGTGCAGCGAATGAAAGGGATGGTTGGTGCCTTTGGTGGACTGCTGACGGCGGTGCACCTGGCGATCGATCTGATACGGCGATAACGAGAGAACCACAGGGGGTGGACGATGGACTGGATGAAAGTATTGACGCGAACGATGGCTTTGGTGCCGGAGGCAATTGCAGGGGCGGAGGCGCTGCCTGGCAACCGCACCGGGGAGCAGAAGAAGGCCGCAGCGGTGGAGATCGTCGGTGTGGCCATCGATGTGGCGAATGCCGTGTCTACAAAGCACATTGCGGATGCGGACGGATTCACGGCGGGGCTGGGACAGATCATCGACGGGGTCGTGGCCTGTCTGAACGCCAGCGTATGGGCGAAGTAAGCTGCCGGATAAGACCCCGTATAATCGATGCCATGAGCGCGAGTCCGCTGGTTGGAATTGTGATGGGAAGTCGCAGTGATTACTCGGTGATGCGAGCTGCGGTGGAGATCCTGCAGGAGTTTGGCGTCGCGCATGAGGCGAAGGTAGTCTCCGCCCATCGCACGCCAGACCTGCTGTTTACGTATGCGGAGAGCGCCGTGGAGCGCGGTCTGCGCGTCATCATCGCCGGGGCAGGCGGTGCCGCGCACCTGCCCGGAATGTTGGCCGCTAAGACCGTTGTTCCGGTGCTGGGCGTGCCCGTCGCGGCGACGACGTTGCAGGGCTTCGATGCCCTACTGAGCATCGTGCAGATGCCCAAGGGCGTTCCAGTGGCCACCATGGCGATTGGAGCGTCAGGAGCTGCGAATGCCGGTCTGATGGCCGTTGCCATGCTGGCCGCTGCCGGGGATGTTGCCCTGCGCGACAAGCTGATCGCATGGCGGGCAGCGCGGCGCGACGAGGTGCTCGCGCAGGAGTTGAGTGATTTCGAAATTCCTGTGAAGAAGGTTGGAGCTTGAACGTGGCTGACGGAAAACTTAGCGCAGCAGCACAGCCCATCCTGCCGGGCGCAACGATTGGGATCTTTGGTGGCGGCCAGCTGGGCCGAATGACGGCAATGGCAGCGCGTGGCATGGGCTATCGCATCCTGGTGCTGGACCCTGACCCCGCCTGCCCGGCGCGCTTCGTCGTGGATGGCTGCATCGAGGCGGGCTGGGACGACAGCCGCGAGGCCGCAAATCTGGCGCGAGGATGCGACGTGATTACGTTGGAGATCGAACAGATCTCGGCGGCAAGTATGGCGGCGGCAGCAAACTTTGCGCCAGTGCGACCCGGTGGCGCGATGCTGGCCATCATTCAGGACCGCGTCGAGCAGAAGGACTGGCTGCGCCGCAATGGTTTCCCTATCGGCGACTACCGCGCTGTGCATTCGCTGGACGATGTGCGCGAGGCGGTAGAAGCACTAGGCGGGCGCTGCTTCTGCAAGAGTGCTACCGGCGGATACGACGGCCGCGGACAGGGTAAAGTCGGCTTCAACGCGGGTGCATCCCGCGAGCAGGAAGTACAGGCCGCATGGGCTGCGCTGGGTGAAGGTGCTGGTGTGGTCGAGAAGGCAGTCGATCTGGAGCGCGAGATCTCGGTGCTGGTGGCACGTTCGCCGACGGGTGAGGTGAAGGTTTATCCCGCAGCGTGGAACCACCACGAGGAGCAAATCCTCGCGTGGAGCGTGATGCCTGCGCCGCTCTCCGACGCGATGGCTGCGGAGGCTCGACAGATTGCCGAAGCCATTGCAGACACCTTCCAGCTGGAAGGAATTCTCGCTGTTGAGCTCTTCTGTACCAAGGACGGAAAGCTGCTGGTCAACGAGCTTGCCCCCCGGCCGCACAACAGCTACCACGCCAGCGAACGCGCCTGCCCGACGAGCCAGTTCGAGCAGTTGGTACGCGCCGTTTGCTGTCTGCCGCTGGGCGAGGTCGAGGTCGTCCAGCCCGCCGCCATCGCAAATCTGCTTGGAGACCTGTGGCTCGATGAGAACGGCGCGGCGCGGCAGCCGCACTTCGATGCTGCGCTGGCGGTGCCAGGAGTGCGGCTGCACCTGTACGAAAAGCTAAGGCCCCGCAAGGGGCGCAAGATGGGGCACCTCTCCGCTATCGGCAAGACTCCTGACCAGGCCGTAAAGGCGGTTTTGCAGGCCAAGGCTTTAATGTAAAGAAAAGGTCGGTCCGGTACCTGCACCCGAGTCGCTGTGTCTATTTTTCCTACGAAAACGCGTTCGACATCAAAATCGACTCAACAAGTCTCGATGCTGCAGATACACTCTTCCTGAGCTCCAGTCTTACTGCTGCGCATCCTGTCACCAGGAGGTACTCTTCATGAAGAAGGTTCCAAATTCGCTGCGTCTCTTCTCGTCGTCTCGTGTGTCTCTGCTATGCGTGGCGGTACTTTTAGTCTGTCGGCAATCAGCATTGGCCGATCCCGTTACCGACTGGAACGCCTTCGCCCTCGAAACGCTAGTTGCGGGAAAGATGGACTTGCTAAAACAAGAGCGCGTTATGGCCATCGTCCAGACAGCCGTCTACGAGGCGGCCAATGCGGCCCAGCCGATGTATGTGCGGTCCGCCATCGCTGTGCCGGATGCGCCAGGGGCTTCGGTGGACGCGGCGATTACGGAAGCTGCCTATCGCTCCCTGCTGGACCTGTTCCCTCCAGCCAAACTGGCTTTCGAGCAGGAGCGCTCCCGCAGACTGGCTCGTATCCCCGACTCTCCAGCAAAGACGATGGGAATCGCAACCGGCGAAGCTGCAGCAGCAGCCGTGCTCAAATGGCGCAGCGAAGACCATGCCGACTTCAGTACCATCTATATTCCTGGCACCGGGGATGGAGCCTATCTGCCTACGTCGAGCAATCCAATGGCTGGCCCGCTCGCCTTCCATATGCAGCCTTTTGGCTTTGCCAGCTACGCCGATTTTCGCCCGCCGCCGCCAGCACCGCTCGACAGCGCGCAGATGCGGCGCGATCTGGAAGAGGTATCGATCCTCGGTGCGAAAAACTCGACGCTGCGCACCCCGGAGCAGACGGAGATCGGTCTGTTTCACGCCCTCCCGGGCATCTATAGCTGGAGCAGCATTGCGCGTCAGACAGTTGAGCACCTTGCCCTCGGCCGCACCGAGAGCGCGCGCTTTATGGCACTCGTTGAGACCACCGTAATGGATAGCCATATGGCTGTCTGGGACGCAAAGTACTTCTACAATCTATGGCGTCCGGTTACAGCTCTCCGTGCTGGAGGTGGCCCTTTACATTGGAAGCCAATACCGGACTGGACACCGCTCATCAATACACCAATGATTCCCGAGTACCCGTGCGCCCATTGCGGCCTGGGCGCCGGCGTTCAGACGGTGCTCGAAGGCCTGGCTGGGAGCGGCCCGATCGAACTAACCGTCACTAGCGGCACCGTGACTCGCCACTATCACTCCTTTCGACAGTTCGCTGAGGAGGAGTCCGCCTCCCGCATCTACGCCGGGGTGCACCTGCGCTGGTCGAACTACGCCGGACAGTTCGTTGGTGAGCAAGTCGGTGCGACAGAGCTGGCCAAGGCCGCGAGACCGCTCACCGTCAAACCCTGAGCACGCCGAACTCCGAACTCCGATGCCCGGTGATCTTCTCGAATCGTACGGGTCGCAGGTGCTTCTCTGGAAGACATGCTGCTCTTTCCTCCTGATCCGCACAACGGAAGAACCGCTCTTCGAGTTTGTACTCAGCTGATCGCCAGCTTCGACGACACCTTCCTAAAAAGAAAGCGGCGGCCCCAAGAGGAGCCGCCGAATTAACGTTCTGCAAGGAAGCTTAGTAGACGCCAACCGCTGCGCACGTAGCACTGCCATCAAGAACAAAAGCTTTGTTGAGAAGCCTTTTCTTTACCCGATGTCTTCGGACCAGTTCTCTAAGTAGGCTTTGAAGTCGCTCATGAACTTGCCGGCGTCTGCACCATCGACGATGCGGTGATCGAAGCCCAGCGTGAAGCGCTGGATCGAGCGGATCGCAATCGACTCCTGGCCATCCTTATCGGTGATGACTTCGGCTTCCTTGTTCAGCCCGCCGATGCCCAGAATCGCGGCCTGCGGCTGGTTGATGATCGGTGTGCCGAACTGCTCGCCGAAGATGCCTGAGTTGGTCAGCGTAAACGTACCGCCGGAGACCTCATCCGGAGCGAGCTTCTTGTTGCGGGCGCGCTCGGCTAGGTCGACGATGGAGCGGGTGATGCCGAGGAAGTTCTTCTCCTCCGTCTGCTTGATGACCGGGACGATCAGGCCCCAATCCAGCGCGACGGCGATGCCAATGTTGATGCTCTTGTTGTAGAGGATCGCGTCCGGCCCACCGTCCTTCGAGGCCTGCACAGCGGCGTTGACCACCGGATGCTTCTTCAGCGCG
>JANYER010000163.1 GCA_025359825.1 Granulicella sp. | reverse complement strand
CATAGATGCGCTGGGTGTTGGAGCGGGTATCGGGTGGGGTGAGGAAGAGGCCGGCTTCGTTGACGAGGTCGTCGAGCAGGGAGAGGTCGGTGGGGGCGAGGCCTTCGAGGAGGTCTCCGGAGGTGAAGATGAGGCGGAGCCAGAGGCCTTCGTTGCGGGGGCGGGCGAGGAAGGTGCGGCGGGTGAGGCGTTCGGGGTTTTGGGTGTCGGAGAGGTTGAAGTCGCGGACGTAGCTGATGAGCTTGATGTCGTTGAGCAGGATGGGGATGACGCGGCCGGAGAGGTCGAGGAGGTCGATAGCGCGGTTGCGGACGAAGCTGGAGGCGCTGAGGTAGCCGGGAATGATCTCGGGCGGCGGACCGCCGGGTCCAGCAGTGCTGGTGCCGGGACGGAAGCGACGAAGAATCACCTTCTTGTGGGCGGTGGGGGACATGGTGTCAGCCCGGATTGTCGCATGGGGTGGCAGATGGCTACGGAAAAGGTGCATCAAGGGTGGCGAATTTGCCACTCCTGTGTTACATTTAACCTTTGCGTTAGGCGTTAAGATCTTTCTAAACGGTTGATATGCCGGACTTTATGGCCTGCGGTCGAGGTTGATTGCGGTTGGCTTGCAAGTTGAGGCGGCGGTTTAGGCTGAGCGGCGCATCCCGGCAACAGCCGGTACGGAGTGTACGCAGCACTTATGGCCGATTACATTTACCTGCTTGAAAACAGACTCTCTGCCGCGCAGCGTGCGGCTCTCCTTGCAGTGCGTGAAGTTGCACGTGCTAAAGGACTTACAATCTTCCTGGCAGGTGGCGCGGTGCGCGACCTGACGAGCGGCTCTCCGGTCCGAGACCTGGATGTAGTGGTTCAGGGGAACGCCCTTAAACTCAAGAAAGATATAGAGAAAGCTGGTGGCACGATCACCGGTGAATACGAGGCGATCCAGGCCCTGTTTGTGCGTTTCCCGGGTGGCGTGCGCATGGAAGTGGGCAGCACACTATCGGTAACGTTCCCCAAGCCGGGGAAGATGGCGGTGAAGCCGGCAAACCTTCTGGAGGATCTGCGGCGGCGTGACTTTACCGCGAACGCGATGGCCCTCTCGTTAAACCAGGGCTCCTACGGGCTGCTGATGGACCCGCTGAACGGGGTGGCCGATATTGAAAACCGCGAGCTGCGGCTGGTGAGCAACTACGGCTTTATCGAGGACCCGGTGCGGATGATCCGGGCGACCCGCTACATGGCGCGGTTGGGTTGGACGATGGAGGAACGGACGCAGGCCCGGTACGAGACGGGTAAGCAGGAGGGCTATATCTCCGTGATGTCCGACTTCCAGCGCGGGTACGAGACGGAGGAGATCTTCCACGAGGAAGACCCCCTGCGCGTACTGCGGAAGCTGGAGCATGAGGGCTGGATGAAGCAACTCTTCCCGGCGCTGGCTGCGGCCAAGGCCAATGTGACCGAGCTGGAGAAGCTGCGCGACGCGCAGACGCAGTTGCAGATGCTGGGTATTTACCCCGAGCCTGCGGCGGCGAACTTCCCGTACCTGACGGCGAAGATGACCCCCAAGGAAATTTCGGCGCTGAAGGCGAGCTTCCCGCGGAAGGGTTTTGTTGAGGAGATCGCGGCGCTGGAAGGGGACGCGAAGGAGTTTGCGGCGCAGTTCTCCGGCAAGGCGGCGGCGCTGCCCTCGCAGGCCTGGAAGATGCTGTACGCGGCGAAGCCGGAGGCTGTCCTTTGGGTCGCGCATACGACCAAGGCGGCGGGTGTGCAGGCGAAGTTCAAGAGCTTCTACAGTGAGTGGCCGCAGGCGAAGCTGAAGCTGCCCCACGCACAGATGCAGGAGATGCGGATCGTTCCTGGTGTTCCTCGGTATGAGGAGCTGCTGGACAAGCTGTTCTTCGAGCTGATGGATAACAAGCTGGGCACGGTCGAGGAGATGAAGGCGTTTCTGGAGCCTTACTCACCGCCCGCTCCACCGCCGCCGGTGCATCTGCGTCGTCCGCGCGCTGCGAAGAAGGAAGCCAAGCCGACCAAGAGCCGGAAGAAGGCTGCGGTTGAAGTGGACGAGGCTGCTGTCGTCGAGGGCACGGATGGAGCTGTTGCGGCGGAGGTTGTAGCCGCGAAGCCGGTTAAGACTACGAAGGTTGCTGCGGCTCCGGTTGCCGCTCCTGTGCCAGCTCCGGTCGCTGCCAAGGCGGTTAGCAAGAAGTCCGCTGCTCCGGCGCCAGTTGCGGCAAAGAAGGTCGTTGCCAAGGCTGCTCCTGTAGCTGCGAAGAAGGCTGCGGCTAAGGCACCGGCAAAGGTCGCTGCCAAGAAGCCTGTAGCTAAGGTTCCGGCGAAGAAGATTGTCGCCAAGGCTGCTGCCAAGAAGGCTCCTGTAAAGGTTGCGGCTAAGAAGGCGGTTGCCAAGGCTCCGGCCAAGAAAGTCATAGCAAAGAAGGCACCAGCCAAGGTCGTTGCGAAGAAGGCTCCGGCTAAGGTTGCAGCGAAGAAGGCCGTGGCTAAAGCACCTGCGAATAAGATCGTTGCAAAGGCTGTGGCGAAGAAGGCTGTGGCGAAGAAGGCTGCGGCCAAGAAGGTCGCAGCTAAGAAGAAGCGCTAAGAGCTCCTGCTTTATAGGAATGGGCGGTACTGGAGAGGAATCCGGTGCCGCCCATTTCTTTTTGTGGGATGGAAGTGCGCGTTGAAGAACAGAGCGATTCGTAACGGGGGCATTGGTTTATGCATCTGACTGACAGAGGAGACTCTTATGGTGATTGCAGTTTTGTTGGGTTCGGTGCGGAGTGAGCGCTTGGGTTTGCGTGCGGCGAAATGGGTGATGGCGCAGTTAAAGGCGCGTGGGCACGAGGCGGTGCTGGTGGATGCTGCAGAGTTGGATCTGCCGATCCTGGACAAGATGTGGAAGGAATTGAAGAAGGATAAGTCCGCAGAGAATGAAGAGCTGAAGAAGAAGCTCGCGAAGGTAGCAAAGCTCTATGCGCGGGCTGATGGTTTTGCGATTGTGAGTGCAGAGTACAACCACAGCGCGCCGCCGGGGCTGACGAACCTGATCGACTACTTTTTGGAGGAGTATGGGTTCAGGCCTTCGGCGATCGTTTGCTATTCGTCGGGTGCATATGGTGGGGTACGGGCTGCGATGCAGTTGCGGGCTCTACTGCCGGAGGTTGGCCTGCCTACGATTCCTTCGTTGCAGCCGATTCCGAAGATTGGTGAGGCGTTGAGCGAAGAAGGTGTCGCGCTGACTCAAGAGCTGGCAGAGAAGAGTGGGAAGTTCTTCGATGAGTTCGAGTGGTATATGCGGGCCATGGCTGCGGAGCGCAAGAAAGGTATGCCTTACTAAGAATGCAATTGCATTTCGCGCAATGGCTCTTGCTGCGGAACGGGAAAAGGGCGTGCCTTACTAGGGTGCTTGGATGGCTCGGTGGATGGCGGCGCGGGCAAGCAGGCGGGTGGAGTCCAGTGTGGGGAGTGGGGAGTTGGCGTCGTTGATGAGCAGAGGGATTTCGGTGCAGCCGAGGATGACGACGTCGCAGCCCTCTTGC
>JANYER010000135.1 GCA_025359825.1 Granulicella sp. | reverse complement strand
CTGCTGCGCCGCATGGACCTCGTCGGCGAAGACCCCTCGCTACTTAACGCCATCCTCATCACGCATGAGCACATCGATCACGTCGCCGGCCTCGCCGTTCTCGCCCGCCGCCTGAACATCCCCGTCTTCTTTACCGAGCAGACCCACCGCGCCTGGGTCCGCATGGTCACCCCCCGCACCACCATGTCCTACGCCAAATGGCTCGACCACATGCAGCAGGAGAAGGAAGCTCGCGCCGCCCAGACCGCCGCCGCCGAAGCATCTTCCTCCGCCCAGCTGGAGGCCATCGCAGCTATCTCCGCCGAAGCTGCCGAGGCCTATGAGACCCTCCGCTCCGACGACCCCAACCCCACCATGGAATTGCCCGTCGATCCCGACGAAGAAGAGACCTGCAGCCCGGCAGAAGCCTCTAACAAGCAAAAGCCCAACCCCGCCGCCCTGCCAGCCGTCGAGTACTTCCATTCCGGCACCAACTTCACCATCGGCGACCTTGACATCACCCCGTTTACCATCCCACACGACGCCGCTGACCCCTGCGGCTTCGTCTTCCACTCCCGCAACGAGTCCATCCGCATGGCCATCGCCACCGACCTCGGCTATATGCCGCCCAACGTCAAAGCCGCCCTTAAAGCCATCGACGTGCTGCTGCTGGAGTCCAATCATGATCTGGAGATGCTGCGCGACGGCCCCTACCCCTGGTCGGTCAAGCAGCGTGTCCTCTCCCGCGTCGGCCATCTCTCCAACGACGCGACCGCCGAGTTCCTCCAGGGCGACTACGACGGCGGCGCCACCTACATCGTCCTCGGCCACCTCTCCGAGTCAAATAACGCGCCCGGGCTGGCACGCCTGGCCGCCGAGCAGGCCCTCACCGCCCGCCCGACCCTCCTTGGTAACCGCGTGGTGCTCGCCCAGCAGGCAACTCCTTTAGAACCAATCTGCCTGTAACGGGACTTCCTGCGATTTCACCCCACATCCTGCATCTTTCGCACCCTCTCAGCTATCAAAAGAGTTAGAATAAGAGATAACAACAATGCGAAAATCTGCGTTAGCATTTCCGGCCCCCAAGTCAGAACGGGGCACCCAGCACGACCGTACTCCCCGCTCTCGATCGGCCGTCTGCACCGACCCCGTCGTAGGCGACATCCTCGCCGGATGGCGCTATGACATCTCTGGCCTCTCGCCCGCCATGGGCCAGGACTACGAGATGCACCTCGAAGAGTGCAGCTCCTGCCGCCGCCGCCAGCGCATGGCCCGCACCATCGATATTCTTCTCCTGAGCGTCAGCACGCTCTCCATCCTTGCCTTCCTGCTGGCCGCCGTCGTCATTCATCGCGTCGAGCTCGTCACCCACGCCGGCACCCTGCACATCCCGGTTCCGCTGCATCAGGCCCACATCGTCGCCATCTCGTTGGAAGCAATCGCCATTACCGGCCTGGTCTTTTCGACCCTGCTCTGGGTACTGGTGGCCATTGCGACACCGCTCCCGGGCTTCCTCGGTCAGATGGTGCAGCAGCGCATTCCGCCCCATATCCTCACCGACCTCCGCGACCGCTTCAACAAAAACGCTGCCTAAAACGGTCTGCCTGAAATAGAACGAGCCTCACTATCCAGCTCCTTCACCGAGTCTGGGGTACCGCCGTGGGAGCACTCCGCAAGCTTGTTCCTCGTACCTTCGTCGCAATAGCGTACAAATAAAGAACAAGCCCATGTCCTCCTCCCCTCAGCCAGAAGGCCAGATCATCTCCTCCGACGCGTATCCCGCGCCTGCCCCTCCCGCTGCTCCGCAAACGTCCCGGCCCCGCGGACGCAACCGCTTCTCCGCCCCTGCCACCTACATTCTGGTCGGCATCAACTGCGCTGTCTTTCTGTGGATGATTCTGCACGGCGTCTCCATCAAAGAGCCCACCGTCCCGCAGCTTGTGACCTATGGCGCAACCAATCCCGAGCTGATTCTGGGCGGCCAATGGTGGCGTCTGCTCACGGCGACCTTCGTCCACGTCGGCCTCATCCACATCGCCACCAACATGTGGTGCCTGTGGAACCTCGGCCTGCTGGGTGAGCCGCTGCTCGGCCCCTTTGGTCTGACGGCGGTGTACTTCCTCACCGGCATCTCAGGAAATCTGCTGGCACTCGCCAAAAACGTGATCTTCCCCAATCACGTGGCCTCCGGTGCCGGGATCTTCGGCCCGGTTGGCGCTGGAGCCTCCGGCGCCGTCTTCGGTATCGCAGGCATCCTCATCGTGCTCCTGTCGAACCACAAGCTGCCCATCCCCTGGTCCGAGCTTAAGCGCCTGCGCCGCTCCGTAGTCCAGTTCGCCGGCCTCAACCTGGTCATTGGCCTGGCCGCCAACTTCACCTCGCTGGTCAATATCGACAACTACGCCCACGTAGGCGGATTTCTCTGTGGTCTCGCCCTCGGTGTACCGCTCATCCCCCGCATGACCTCGGGCCGGGTCCGTTACCTGCGCCGCCAGAAGATCACCTTCAGCGCCTTCACCTTCCTGCTGATCCTCTTCGCCTACTGGATCGCCAAACTCAAGTAGCCAAACCCTCTTCAAACTGCAAAAAGCGTCGCCCTGGGGCGACGCTTTTTGCATTCTTAAAGCTGAAGAGCAAAGGTATATCGACATATTGCCTCAGGTAAAAGCACCAGAATACCCAAGGGCCAAAGGCCCGACACATACCAGCCTAGACCGAAGGCCTAGGTAAAAGTCCACAAAATGCTAGAGGGCTGAAGGCCCGACACATACCAATTAACTCAAACTGGTCTGGGCGAACTTCCGCACCATCGCCAGCAACAACCGGCGGTCGCTCTCGCTCAGGTGCGCGGAGTAGCGTTGCACCTGCGTCAGGAAGCGAATCTCTTCCTCATTCAGATTTAACCCCGTCATCTCTTTGCTGACCGCCTCTTCGGCAAAGAACTCCGAGAGCTGCAGATCCAGCGCCCGTGCGATCTTCTGCAGCGTCTCCAGCGAAGGGACGGTGTGGCCGTTCTCCACCCGTGACAGGTAGCAGCGCAGTAGCCCGGTCTTCTTTTCAATATCACCTTGCGACATGCCCTTCTGCAGGCGGTAGCCGCGGATCGTCGTGCCAATATTCATCGAGATGGAGCTGGTTGCCATAGGTGCACCACTCGCCAGTACTGCAGAAATTGTTTGCATGTCAGCCATTGACCACAAAGTAATCATCCACAACGCGCAGGTCAATGCCTAACTTCGGGGACCCGCCGATTCCTGTACCACCGCAGGTACATCCCCCATGCTTTCAGCCAGTTCGAGTATGAAACCAACCCCGCTACTTGAAGCCCACCCCAGTTGTGAACCAAAACCAACAATGCCACCCCAGCTAATACCCTGCGTCTAAGCCCGTTACCACCCCGCCAACCCCATGCTCCTCTGAGCCAATGGTGCCGGGTGCCCCATCCTTTACGGCATCATCGTAAAGGGTGGGGTATCGCGCCCCGCGCGACCGCCCTCCAACCCACCACCACAAACCTCCGGGTGCCCCATCCTGAGCGCGCCTGATCACGCGATGGGTGGGGAAAGCGACCATCCACACATCCCTGCCTTAAACTCTGCTATCTCCGCGCCCTCCGCGTCCGTCTTAAGATCTTGTCAAGCCCCCAGTGCTTGCCAAAATCCTCTAACTCAAGCCCTATCAACGGATAAAACCAAAAAATAAACGAGTATTTAGTTATGGTGCATTAGCTACAATTGAAGTAAAGAACAAAGAGGATTTGTCCCACCGACCAACCCCGTCCCCGATTGAAATTAGGGTTTGAAATAGAAGTCCAGACTCAAACCCTTTCGATGGAAGACTTTGCGCAATATAGGGGGGAGGGGAGGGGCCTACAGGTCACGCCGGAAGAACACAACATCCTCCACCAGGTTGTTGTTGTACCGCTCCACCCGCTCGAACCCCAAGTCAGCGTACATCCGATTCGCCTCCGGCATCGCCGCCGGAACCGTATCGAGGTACATCGCCTCATACCCGGCACCCACGGCCCAATCCATCGCCGCCTGGGTAAGCTTCTTTCCCAGGCCCAGTCTGCGGAACCCAGCTGGCACAAAGAGCCGCTTCAGCTCGCAGCCGCGCTCGGGCACACGCTCCCTGCGGACGACGCGCACCGCGCAGCATCCAGCCGCGACGCCGTCGACCAGCGCCAGCAGCAGAACGCCTTCGGGCGCACAGTACTGCCCGGTAAGCCCAGCCAGCTCCCGCTCATAGTTCTCGATACAAATATTGGCCGCACCAGAAGGGTTGGCGGCCAGATACGCGGCATAAGCCCGCATCAACTCCCGCACCGACTCAACCTCGGCTGCGCCAACCGCGTCGCGAATCACAACGTCAGGCATAGTTCCCGCAGACTATCAGCAGGCAGCAAGCGCTGCTAGCCCATGTACATCCCGCCATTCACATCCAGCGTGTGGCCGGTAATGTACGAAGCCTCTTCCGACGCCAGGAACGCCACCGCATGGGCGATGTCATGGTCTGTCCCCACCCGGCCCAGCGGAATGTGCTGCGTCATCGCAGTTTTTTGCTCTTCGGTCAGCACCGCAGTCATTGCGGTCTCAATGTAGCCGGGAGCAAGAGCGTTGACGGTAATCGTGCGTCCGGCCAGCTCGCGAGCCAGCGACTTGGTCAGCCCGATCATGCCGGCCTTCGAAGCAGCGTAGTTCGCCTGCCCAGCCTGCCCGGTCTCGCCGACCACGGACGTGATGTTGATCACCCGGCCCCACCGGTTCTTCACCATCGACGACATCACCGCCTGCGTCAAGAGAAACGCGCCGGTCAGGTTGGTCATCAGGACGTCGTCCCAGTCCTGCCGCTTCATCCGCATGGCCAGCACGTCGCGGGTAATGCCAGCATTGTTGACCAGAATCTCGACCTTTCCGAAGTGCGCGATAACGGCTTTGGCTCCGGCCTTGATGGACTCTTCGCTCGCCATATCCAGCTCAAACGGATGGGCGACTCCGCCGGCTGCCGTAATCTCCGCAGCCACCGCAGTGAGCTTATCCAGGCTCCGTGCTGCGAGTGCTACCGACGCACCCTGGCGCGCCAACTCCAAAGCACAAGCCCGCCCGATTCCTTGCGAAGCGCCTGTGACTAATGCAATACGACCGTTCTGAATACTCATGGACCTCCGGAAAAACGCAGCAAAAGAGCCGCTTCCGCATTATACGAATGTGAGGACAGGCCATCGAGCTGCCACCCGACAAAGAGCCCGCATTCGAGCGAACACTGCATCTTTATCCGCACCCGCACGATATATCCTGAGTCTCACCATGCCAGAAGATTCCGCACTCCCTTCCAAGCTCAAGCCAGCCATCGCTGCCAACGACACAGACGTCTACGCCATTCACGGAGCCGACCCCGAAGTGCTCGCCTACGCCATGGCAAAGTACTCCCGCTCCTCGCTCACCATGAAGGAGTCGCTCGCCGAGATCAGCTCACAGCGCGCCGAGCAGTTCCTCAACACCTTCTACTTCCAGTATGGCCACCGCTCCATCGCCGACCTCGCGCACATCCCCTTCGCGATCGAGCGGCTGTCGCTGCTTGCCGCGATAGCTCTGGTAGACGAGCAGCGCTGGGACGGACAGGAGCGCTCCACTCGCTACCAGAACTTCCGCACCTCGGGCTGGTTCACGCCCGACCTTGGCGCGCAGACCGAGACCTTCACCCGCTCCGTGGAGGCGATGTTCGCTGGCTACGACGAGATCGGTGCCGGGATGCTCGAGGCCCTCAAAGCCGCAGTCCCGCAGCCCGAGTCCATGAAAGACGAAGCCTACGTCCGCACCCTGAAGGCCCGCGCCTTCGACGTAGCCCGCTACCTGCTGCCGCTGGCGACCAATACCTCGCTCGGCCAGATCGTCAACGCACGCACGCTGGAAACCCAGGTCTCACGGTTGCTGACCAGTGAGTTCGCCGAGATACGCCTGATCGGCGAGAAGCTGCGTGCCGCCGCGACTGAGCCCGCCTGGAACGTCCAGCACGACGAAGCCCGCGTGGTCTGCCAGGAGGTCGCCTCCGCTAATGCAGAGGCCGGTGAGCGCGTCAGCGCCATGCTCCTGCGGGACGTCAAGACCGCCCCCACGCTGGTGAAGTACGCCACCCCCAACGCCTACCAGTCCACCACCCGCAGCGAGCTTGCCGCCGCCGCCGCCGAGCTGATGGCCGGGCAAGCGATCGACCCTGCACCAGTCGTCGATCTGCTGGATGACGACGAGAAGCTGGAGGTAGAGCTGGCAACCTCGCTGCTCTATCCAAACTGTCACTACTCCTACCGCCAGCTACGCAGCCATGTAGCCGCCCTGAGCAGCGCCCGTATCGAGGAGCTGATTGCGCTGGGCACGAAGCATCGTGGCCGCCACGACGAACTGCTGCGAGCCTTCAGTGCCGGTCAGGTCTTCCGCTTCGACATCCTGATGGATATCGGCGGCTTCCGCGACATGCACCGCCACCGCCGCTGCGTACAACTGCTGCAGGACTTCACCGACGTCCACGGATGTGAAGAGCCCGGGTGCCCCGGCCAACCCTCCCTTGCCGAGGCCGGACTGGCGACCACCTACAACACCGCGATGGACGCGGCATTGGGCATGTACCGCCAGCTTCGCGACTGTGGTGTCCCGGAAGCTGCGCAGTCGGCACAGTACTGCCTGCCGCTGGGCGTCCGCTGCCGCGCTATGTTCAAGATGGACTTCTCCGAGGCACTTTACATCTCGGAGCTGCGCTCAGGGGTGGCCGGCCACTTCAGCTACCGCCGCGTCGCCTGGGAGATGTATCAGGCTGTCGAGAAGCGGCACCCAGCGCTGGCGAAGCTGTTCCGTATCGAGGATGTGAATGTGCCAGTTGATTTGCTGACCCGCTAATTATTGGCTCGTTGAGGCTATTTCGCTTTTTCTTTGCTTTTAGGTTTTTTGGTGCTAGAATCCGCAAAGACTTTCAAGCGAGAGTCCACAGAGGAGAATGACGCGTGGCTGATGATCGTTCGAAGGCAATTGAGCTGGCCCTTTCCGGGTTAGAAAAGCAGTTTGGCAAGGGTTCGATCATGCGTCTGGGATCGAAGGATGTTGTCCCGATCTCGGTCATCTCGACTGGATCGATCTCCTTCGACGCTGCACTTGGAGTGGGCGGAGTACCGCGTGGCCGCGTTATAGAGATCTTTGGCCCTGAGTCCTCGGGTAAGACCACCATTACGCTGCAGATTATCGCCGAGGCACAGAAGGCCGGTGGCCTGGCAGCGTTTGTGGACGCGGAACATGCGTTGGACCCTAAGTACGCCCAGAAGCTGGGAGTGGATATCGACAACCTGCTGGTAAGCCAGCCGGACTATGGCGAACAGGCACTGGAGATCGTCGAGGCGCTGGTCCGGTCCAACGCGATCGATGTGCTGGTAGTGGACTCGGTCGCCGCACTGGTACCAAAAGCTGAACTGGACGGAGAGATGGGCGACTCCCATATGGGTCTGCAGGCCCGTTTGATGTCCCAGGCACTGCGCAAGCTGACCGGTACGGTTTCCAAGTCTCGTACCTGCCTCATCTTCATCAACCAGATCCGCGAGAAGATTGGCGTGATGTTCGGCAATCCTGAGACGACCACCGGTGGTAAGGCGCTCAAGTTCTACTCGTCTGTGCGCATCGACATTCGCCGCATCGGAGCCGTGAAAGATGGCGACGTCGTGGTGGGTTCGCGCACCAAGGTAAAGATCGTCAAGAACAAGGTGGCCGCACCGTTCCGCGATGCTGAGTTCGACATCCTGTACGGCGAAGGCATCTCCCGCGAAGGCGACGTTCTGGACCTCGCAGTGGTGCACAACATCGTAGACAAGAGCGGGGCCTGGTACAGCTATCAGGGCGAGCGCATCGGTCAGGGACGCGAGAACGTTCGTACCTACCTGAAGGAGAACAAGGACACCTTTGCCCGCATCGATACGGAATTGCGCAAGAAGCTCGGCATCTCTGGAGTTGTTGGAGATATTCCGGCTGCACCGGTCGACGGCGAAGCTGT
Organism: Granulicella sp.; assembly: GCA_025359825.1. Lineage (GTDB taxonomy): Bacteria > Acidobacteriota > Terriglobia > Terriglobales > Acidobacteriaceae > Edaphobacter. The sequence goes on along the minus strand of JANYER010000135.1, from coordinate 15,867 downwards.
TGCGAAAGACGTCATCAAAGCCAAGAAGTAAATTTTCTGAATTGAAAATGGGAAGCGCCGGTGGTTAGTCCACCGCCGCTTCTGCCTTAAGCCGCTTCGTTCATCAGTCTTGCTTTAGTCGCTGAGGATTGGCTGTCCCAACGGGATAACGACACGTCCGGCGGTGGCGTTGAGCACCTCAATGAAAGCGACGAAGAGGGCATCCAGACCGGTAACGAGGCCGAGATAGCCACCCAGCTTGGTGGTCGGATAGCCGAAGTCTCCTGCTGCGAGCAGGAAGAAGGTGATCCATAGCAGTAGGAAGATGCTGAAGACCGCGCGGCTGAGCCGGAAGGTGACGATCCATAGGAAAAATGTGAAGACGCCCCACATCAACAGGACGGTGCCGCCTGCGACGAGCGGTGGGGCTTTGAGCCAGCCCGCCCCGACGCTCCATTGGAGGAGAGCGAACCACCACCAGAAGAGTCCGTAGGAGGTAAAGGCGACCATGCCGAAGGTGTTGCCGGTGCTGAACTCCAGGATGCCGGCGATGATCTGGGCGACTCCGCCATAGGCAAAGGCGAGGGGCACGACGACCGCGACGGCTTCGTGAGGCAACAGGCCGGCATTGATGGCACTGAGGACTACGGTGGTGAGGCCAAAGCCAGCGAGTCCGAGAGGGCCGGGGTTGGCAGATTTCGTGAGTACAGGTTCGGCGGCTGAGGGCATGAGTTGGGTCCTTGAAGATTGGGGGTTGGTTTGCGCTCACCATCTTACTCAGGATTCCCGAAATTATTGGTTTTGATTTGCTGTCTGCAACGAAGAAGCCGCTGACGGACATCTTTCCATGTCCGCCAGCGGCTGATTTTAAGTGGCCTTCGTTTTTGCTAGTTATCTTCAGGAGCGGGTGGAGCGTCAACGTTGTTGTCGGGAGCGGTGAAGCGGAACTCGTGGTGCATGTCGTTGCGCGAACCTGGACCGCCCATCATGCCAGGGCCTCCTGGGCCACCGGGACCTTTGAAGCCCATACCGCGATGGCCACGCTCAGACTCTTGCAGCTTGGTCCACTGGTCTGCGGTGAGGACAGCTCGGATACCGAGCAGCATCTTGGCGTTGGCCTTCTCGAGCTCAGCGCGAGCCTGGGCGATGCGGTCAATTTGGGCGAGAACCTTATTGGTGTCCGGCGGATTGGCGGCGAGCATGGGCTCAAGGGTGACCTCCTGCTTTTCAAGATTGGCCTTTACGTCGATGAGCTGGATGCGGCTCTGTTGGAAGATGTCGTCCATCTTCTTCTGCTGGACGTCGGTGAGGGTGAGCTTCTGGATGACGTCGCGGTTCTTCCACCAAATGCCGGGAGGTGCGATGCGGGAGCCGGGGTTCATACCGCCGCGAGTGACAATATGCATGTCCCGGTCGCTGCCGCTGGTGCGCGACTGCATGGGGGGACGGGGGGTGCGGGGGGTGGAGCGGACGATGGGCGCGGGAGCACCGTCTGCGGGTGGGGCCGGCGGTGCCGGCTGCTGAGCGAGAACGCTGGAGGCTGAGAGAAGAGCTACGGAGAACAGGGAAAGAAGCGGTTTCTGGTTCATGTAAGTGTCCTTTGGGTATGGCTAAATTCGTGAATTCTGTCAAAGCGTTCTGTTGCGGACGCTAGTTCTTTCCTTGCGTTGTGGCCTGCGCGGAAGCGGTATTGGCCTGGAGGCCGTCGAGAGGCTGCATGGGCGACGGCACGGAGGCGGAGAGGTCTTGATTAATGCTTTCGAGCAAGGCTTCGTCGGAGAGGTTGGTGGTGGTGGGGTGGGGGGTGGCTGCCGGGGCGACGATAGCCATAGGGGACTGGGCGCGCTTGAGGAAGGGGTTGAGGTTGGAGTGATAGAGGCCGAGGGGGAGTGCCGCAGTGAAGAGCAGGGCAGTAGCGGCCCAGAAGAAGGCTGGTGAGATGAAGCGGGCGCTACGCCGAGTATCGAGCATGGTGCTGGGAGTGTTCAGCGGGCGGCGGGCCAGGGCGCGGTCGGCGACGACGATAGAGGCAGCGCGGAAGCTGGTGACAGAGCTGCGCAGGAGCTCCAGCTCGGAGGAGCAAATGAGGCAGGTGTGGAGGTGCTCGCGGTGGAGTTCCTGCGTCTGCTGGGCGTGGCCGGTGGAGGAGGTCTCAGCGTTGCCGCTGAGCAGGAGGTCGCAGATCTGTTCGTGGTTGAGGTGCTGTTGGGTGTGCTGTTGGATGTTCATAGGGAGTCCTTATGGGCGATGTTGTGGCGGCTGCGAATGTTGTTGAGGGCGCGATAGAGATGGCTCTTGACCGTGGGTACGGGGAGTCCGGTGGCTACGGCGATGTCGGCCAGTTCCATCTCGTCGACGAAGCGGAGGATGAAGATGCTGCGCTGGCGTGCGGAGAGTTGCGCGACGGTGTCCCAGACCAGAGCCATCTGCTCGGAGGCGATGAGGCGGGACTCGATGGAGGAGCCGGGCTGGGTGAGATGGATGCCGGGGTCGGCGATATCGACGGAGGTGGCGGCGGCCCGCTTCCAGAAGCGGAAGCGCTCGGTACGGGTGTGGTCCCGGAGCAGGTTGATGGCAATGCGCATGAGCCAGGTGGCGACAGCGCACTCATTGCGGAAGCTGGCGCGGGCGGCCCAGGCGCGGAGGAAGGTGTCCTGGGTGATGGTGTGGGCGGCATCGGCATCGCGGGTGGAGACCAGGATGTAGCGGAAGATGCGTTGCTGGTGTTCGGCGACGACGGCGTCGATGTCGTCGAAGGGAGTGCTGTGCCCGGCGGGCGAGACTTCCACTTGCGGAAGTGTGAGGCTGAGCGGGTTAAGGGCTTGTGAGGACATATTGGATGGCTCGCCGCTGTTCAAAGTTGGGGTCGAGATCGTGGTCAAAGGTGGGCTCGTATTGGCTGTGCCGGTGTTTTGGCGGTTACGGAGACAGACGTCTGACATGGGGGGAAGACTACACTGCGGGTCGATTATTTTTTTTGGGTAGGTGAGGTTTTATGGGGTAGAGGGTATGCTTTGTGTGACATGCATACCGTTCGGGCAATTTATCCGGGGACGTTTGATCCGCTGACCAATGGTCATCTGGACTTGATCGCGCGTGGCGCAAAGATTGTGGATGAGCTGGTGGTGGCGATTCTGCGCAACAGTGAGAAGGCACCGCTGTTTACCGTGCCGGAGCGGGAGGAGATGATCCGCGAGGCCACCCGGGAGTACAGCAACGTGTCGGTAACGACGTTTGATGGGCTACTGGTGGACTTTGCGCGGCAGCAGGGGGCGAAGGCGGTGCTGCGGGGGATCCGGGCGATTTCGGACTACGAGTACGAGTTTCAGATGGCAATGATGAACCGCAAGCTGGATCCGGAGCTGGAGACGCTGTTTATGATGCCGGCGGAGAAGTACACCTATGTGAGTTCGCGGCTGATCAAAGGGGTGTTTGAACTGGGTGGCGATGTCTCGGCGCTGGTGCCTTCGCTGGTGGTGGAGCGGCTGAAGGCGAAGGTTCCGGGGCGGGCTCCGGGCTCGGGGTCATGACCCCTCCCCTCCCCCTATATTGCGCAAAGTCTTCGAACGAAGCGGTTTAGGGGTGGACTTCCAGTTTTCGGTGTGGATTTCGCTGGACAGCGTTGGTGAAGTGACGGGCTTTTTGAGCGGGTGTTTTGTCAAGCAAGAGTGAATCAGGAGTCGGGCCAATGGGGAATCTGGAAGAGCAGTTTGGTGGGATTGATATTTACCTGTTCGACCAGTTGCTGCGGGGCAATATTGCGCCGGGGATGCGGATACTGGATGCGGGGTGTGGGAGTGGGCGGAACCTGGTGTATCTGCTGCGCGAAGGGTATGAGTGCTATGGGGTAGATGGGAGCGCGGAGGCGGTGGCGTGGGTAAGGATGATGGCTGCCAGGCTGGCACCTGGTTTGGCCTCGACGATTGCGGGCGGGAACTTCCGGGTGGAAGGGATCGAGGCGATGTCGTTTGGGGCCGGGGTGATGGATGTGGTGGTGTGCAACTCGGTGTTGCAGTTTGCGCGGGACGATGCGCAGTTTGAGGGGATGGTGGCGGGCCTGTGGCGGGTATTGCGGCCGGGTGGGTTGCTGTTTTGCAGGCTGGCCTCGACGATTGGCGGGGAGTTTGAACGGCTGTCGGGAGATGGTTGTGCGCGAAAGTTTCTGCTGCCGGATGGGTCGGAGTGGTATTTGGCGGACGAGGACCTGTTGATGCGGGTGACGGAGGCGCTGGGCGGGGAGCTGGTAGATCCGCTGAAGACGACGGTAGTGCAGGGGTCTCGGTGCATGACGACCTGGGTGGTAAGGAAGGGTATTTCACGCCAAGGCTGAATCGACGGTAGTGCGGAGGCAGATTTGGGTGGATTGGGCTGCTAGTTTTCTACGGCATAGCGAGTGGGGCCTTGGAGGGTTTTGATCCCTGGACCGGTGAGGAGTTTGGTGCTGCGACGACGAGAGTTTTTGAAGAGCGGTGCTGTAGTGGCTGCGGCGCAGATGGTGCCGAAGGTGCTGTTTGCGGTCGATGCGCGGGGGGCGCAGCCGGTCCGTGCGCTGGCTGCTGCTGCGATGATCTGGCCGACGGATTCTGTGGCGGTGCCTGTTTTGAAGGGTGGGCATGCTGCGAGTATCGCTTCGTCCGGCACTGGAGTTCAGCCGGATGAGTTGCCAGACCTTCATGCGGTCTTTGTAAAAGAGATTCGATTTGCGACGGTGCCAGAGACGGTGGCGATGCACCTGTTTGCGTTTACCCGTTACCGCCTTTCCGTGAACGGGGTAGTCGTCGGACGTGGGCCTTGCCGGTACCAGAATGCACGGCCAAAGTACGATACGCGGGAGATCGCGCAGTATCTGCGGACTGGGGTGAACCGAATCGCTGTGCTGGTCCATCGGGATGCTCCGACGGGGCGGATTATGGGGCATGATCCGGGTTTCGCAGCAGTTATGGAGTGGAAGGACGGTGGCCGGACACGGAGAGTAGTCACGGATGCTTCGTGGCTGGCCATGCCGGAGCTATCGTTTGGACCTCGCGCACAGGCGTGGGCTTCCATTGAAGAGCATATTGATGCGCGGCGGATGGAGGACTGGGAGAGTGCTGCGACGAATCTGGCTGCATGGAAGCCGGCTGGGATTGTGTCTCCCGCGGGGGCGATCAAGGTTTGGCCGCGTGGTGTTCCACTGCAGACCGAGGTGGAGCGAGCGTGGGTGAAGGGCAGTGCTCGCAGGGCGTTTGATCTGGTTGTGGGTGCGCCGGTATCGCTGGAGGTTGCTGAGATTGTGCAGGCCTTTCACACGTTGGAGCTGGAGGCGGATGCGGGGAGTGTGCTGGAGGTTCGCTACGACCTGCCGCAGGGGGAGAAGAGCGGAGTGTGCACCTACACTGCGCGGCAGGGGTCGCAGCCGTATGTCGGTGGGGACACGTTTGCGCTGAGAAGGCTAACGCTGATGCTGCGGTCGGGGCGTATGCGGGTGATGCGGGCTGCGGTGACGGAGGTGCGCTATCCGCTGGAGCGGGTGGCTTCGTTTGAGAGCAGCGATGCGTTTCTGAACCAGCTTTGGAAGCTGTGTGCGCGTTCGCTGGAGGTGCTGAGCGAGGACGCGTATGTGGACTGCGCGGACCGCGAACGAGTGGAGTGGACGGACTGCAGTCCGCCGGCGTTCGACTGTACGCGAGTGATGATGCGAGGGCCGGATGCGGGGGGAAAGACATATTGGGGAGACAACCGGCTGGTGCAGGGGTTGCTGCGGCGGATTGCACTGACCCAGCAGCCGGACGGGCAGCTGAAGGCGCATAGCTGCTCGGAGCGGTTCGACATCCACGCAATTATGGAGGACCGGACGTGCGGATGGGTGGTGTTGCTGCGGGAGTATTACGACAGCTCGATGGATGCGGAGTTGGTGCGAGAGCTCTGGCCGACTCTGCTGAAGTTGATGAGCTGGTACCGGGCACGGCGCACGGCTCGGGGGCTGGTGCAGGCGCGGGAGTGGGAGGTTTGGGACAATCCGCTGCGGTACCAGGTGTGTGAAGGTGCGGGGTTGAATGCGATGGTGCACCGTGCGTTGGTGGATGCGGCTTATCTGGGGAGTGTGGTGTGGTTTGGTGCGGACGCGGGTGGGCTGGCGTTGGAGGCTGCGACGCTGCAACGAAGCTTTAATTCGTTGCTGTGGGATGAGGCTGCTGGGGCTTATGGTGGGGCCTTGTTTGGCACAGGCACGGCGCTGGTTCCTCAGCCGCGCAATAAGGAGTTGACCGGGGCGTTGGTGGATGGGCGCTATGGGCCGACGGCGCAGGCGAATCTGTTTGCTTTGTATGGTGGGGTGGTTCCGACGGAGCGAATTGGAGCGGTACGGCGATGGGTGCTGGAGCATTTGGCCGAGGTGCGTGAGCCGATGTCGCATTACTACCTGTTCCAGATGTTGTATGCGATGGGAGAGGCGGAGCGGGATGCAGCAGTATTGCAACTGATGCGGACGGGTTGGAAGAACCAGGTGGAGTCGGAGTGGCAGACGGCGTGGGAGGACCTGGAGGAGACAAAGGGATCCAAGGTGCATATCTATGGCATGGTGCCGGGGTATTTTCTGACGGCGTATGTGCTGGGTGCGCGGCGGGAGGGGCCGGTTTCGAGACGAACATTAGTGCTGGAGCCGCGCTGCTCCGGTTTGAGCTGGGCGCGAGGTGCATGTGTGACGGAGTTTGGGCTGGTGATGGTGGACTGGGCGGATGTCGATCGCGACGGTAGCACGGGAGGACTGCAACTGAAGTGCACCTTGCCGAAGGGGGTGAGGACGCGGTTAGTCCTGGCGGTTCGAGGGGATGTGGATACGGTCCTGGTGGATGGAATTTCTGTGCACGGGGTACGGAAAGGGGGGCGGCTGGAGGTGATGCTTGGGGAGGGGGCGCACTTGATCCGGTACGGCGCTGGAGTGGCGATATAGCCCATGCGGCCAGGGATGAGGGAGCTATCAGGTGCGGATTCGTGGGGGAATCCGTCGGTTGTGCGGCGACGGGTTTATTTTGCGGGGAAATTCTGAAAGACTAGTAGGTATGAGTACAGCGACTGCTTCCAAGATATTTGCGGACCGCATTGGGCGGATTGAAGTTTCAGCGACGATGGCGATCACGGCTGCGGCCCTGAAGCTGAAGTCTGAAGGTATCAACCTGGCAGATTTTGGTGCGGGCGAGCCGCATTTTGCTACGCCTCGGCACATCAAGGACGCGGCGATTGACGCGATTGAGAAGAACTTTACGCGTTACACGAACGTAGCCGGTACCCCGGAGGTCCGGAAGGCGATTGTGGACCGCCATGCGACGGACTTCGGCTCGAACTACTCGCCGGATGAGTGCGTGTTTACGACGGGCGAGAAGCTGGCGCTGTTCAACGCGGTGCAGGTGTTGGTGGACCACGGTGATGAGGTGATTCTGCCGGTTCCGTACTGGGTGAGCTTCAAGGACATCATCCAGTATGCGGGTGGTATTCCGGTGTACGTGGAGAGCAAGGAAGAAGAGAACTTCCGCGTGACGGCGAAGATGATTGAGGCGGCGATTACGCCGGCGACGAAGGCGATTATTTTGAATACGCCTTCGAATCCCTCAGGCGCTGTGATGTCGGCGGAAGACCTGGAAGCGATCATCCGGCTGGCGCACTCGCGCGGCATCTATGTGCTGCTGGACGAGTGCTACGTGTACCTGAGCTTCAACGGGACGCTGGTAAGCGGCGGATCGTTCCTGGACTGCAAAGAGCATGTGATCGTTCTGGGGTCGCTCTCGAAGACATATGCGATGACGGGCTGGCGTGCCGGTTTTGCGCTGGGACCGAAGCCGATTATTGCGGCGATGAGCAAGCTGCAGTCGCAGAGCACCTCGAACACGGCGACCTTCGTGCAGAAGGCATCGATTACTGCGGTGAGCGGCGACCAGAGCTGCGTGCTGGAGATGCGCGCGGACTACATCAAGCTGCGTGACCAGATTTTGAAGGGCTTCGAGACGATTCCGGGGATTACGTGCACGGTGCCGCAGGGCGCGTTCTATGTGTATCCAAACGTGAGCAAGTTCTTTGGGCGCGGCGGCGTGAAGTCGGCTGCGGACATTGTGGCTGAGTTGCTGAGTAAGGCGCATGTGGTGGTGGTTCCGGGCGAGGCGTTTGGGACGACGGACCATATCCGGTTGTCGTATGCGGTTTCACATGATGTTGTGGATGAAGGAGTTAAGCGGATGCGGGAGTACTTCGCTTCGCTCGGCTAGTTTCTTGGATGGGTAGTTTTTCGATTGCGCTAATGGGTGATACCGGGTTGGAAGGTCAGCCTGTAGATTCGAGACGTATGAGTGCTGAGCGATTGAATCCGGGAGCGAATGCGAGCGTTCGCTTTGCCCCGGTGATTTTAGCGGGCGGCAGTGGGACGCGGTTCTGGCCGCGGAGCCGCAAGTCCAGGGCGAAGCAAGTACTGGCGCTGGACGGCGTGAAGACGATGATTCAGCAGACGCTGGAACGGCTGTTGCCGGTAGCTGCTGCTGAAGATGTCTGGGTGGTTACGAACGACCTGCTGGCGGAGATGATCTGCACGCAACTGCCTGAGGTTCCCAAGAACCAAATTTTGAGTGAGCCGGCAGCGCGGAATACTGCACCTGCCTGTGCGTTGGCTGCGTTTCTATTGGAGAAGACCGAGCCGAATACGGTGATCGGGATCTTTCCTTCGGACCATGTGGTGAAGGATGCGGCGCGGTTTGCGGAGGTGCTGAGCGCTGGGATTGCGCTGGCATCTGTGGGCGAGACGATTGTGGTGTTGGGGGTGCCTCCGACGCGGGCTGAGACGGGCTACGGGTATATCGAGGTGGGCGCAAGCGTTGCGGGTGGTACGGTTTCGGCGCGGCAGGTGCGTCGATTTACGGAGAAGCCGGAGAAGGCGAAGGCTGAGGAGTTTCTGGCTGCGGGGAACTACTGCTGGAACAGCGGGATCTTTCTTTGGAGTGCAAGGACGCTGACGGGGGCGATTCGCGAGCACTGTCCGGCGATGGCTCCGCTGCTGGAGAAGATTGCAGCGGCGTATGGTACGGCGGAGTTCGATGCGGTGTTTGCGGAGGTGTATCCGCAGTGCGAGAACATCAGCGTGGACTATGCGGTGTTGGAGCCACGGTCTTTGCGCTCGAAAGACGGGCGTTCGAAAGACGGAAAAGGCGAGTCTGGGATTGTGTGTCTGCCGGGAGATTTTGGTTGGAATGACCTGGGGTCGTGGGCGGCGCTGCATGAGCACCATATGTCACGTCCGGAATTTAGCCAGGACCCGTGCGGCAATGTGGTCGAGGCGGCGAATGATGTAGTGATTGGATCGACGGGGAATTATGTGTTCGCTCCGGGAATGGCAGTGGCACTGGTAGGTGTGGAAGGCCTGGTGGTGGTGCTGACTGAAGACGCACTGCTGATTACTACCAAGGAAAAATGCCAGGATGTGGGCAAGGTAGTGAAGGAGTTGGCGGAGACGGGCCGAGGTGGTTTGATTTAGGCAGCTTCGTCAGTCTAGCTGCGATAAGGATGTTGAGATGAGTGGAGGGGCTATGGTGGTGAAGTTTGGCACGGACGGTTGGCGCGGCATTATCGCGGATGACTTTACGTATGCGAATGTTCGGGTGGCGGCAGCGGCGATTGCGAACTATGTGCTGGCTGAAGAGGATGCGACGGCGGGAGTTTGTATCGGGTGGGATACACGGTTTGGGTCGCGAGCGTTTGCTGGAGTGGTCGCTGATGTGTTGGCGGGTGCGGGGATTCCGGCGGTGATTGCGGACCGCGAGACGCCTACGCCGGCGCTGTCGTTTGAAGTGCGGCGGCGAAAGGCTGCGGGTGGCGTGATGATTACGTCGAGCCACAATCCTGCGAGCTGGAATGGCGTGAAGTACAAGGCGACCTACGGTGGGTCGGGCAAGCCTTCGATCATGGTTTCGATTGAGAGCTTTCTGGGCAAGGACTTGAAGACGGCTGCTACGGCGGGGAAGATTTCAGAGGCTGATTTTCATACGGAGTATGTGAAGGCTCTGACTGCGTTTGCGGATCTGAAGGCGATCAAGGCGTCCGGCTATAAGTTTTTGATCGACACGATGTATGGCTCGGGGCGCGGGGTGATCGCGGGGATTTTTGGTGAGGCGGGGATACCATATGTGGAGATGCGGGGGGAGATCAATCCTTCGTTTCCGGGGATTAATCCGGAGCCTATTCTGCCGCATATTGCGGAGACACAGAAGCGGGTTGTCTCGGATAAGTGCGATGCGGGCTTGATTACGGACGGCGATGCAGACCGCATTGGCGCTGTCGATGAGCATGGCAATGTGGTGGATGCGCATAAGATTATTTCTGTTTTGACGTACTGGTTGCTGGAGCGGAAGAAGTGGCCGGGCGACGTGACGCGGGCGTTCAATACGACGAAGATGATGGACCGCATTGCGCTGAAGTACGGGCGCAGGCTGCATGAGCACGGCATCGGCTTCAAGTACGTGGTGGACTTGATGCTGGCGAACGATATTTTGATTGGCGGCGAAGAGTCGGGTGGTGTGGGGATCAGCAAGCACCTGCCGGAGCGAGATGGATTGCTGAACTCGCTGCTGCTGGCAAATGTGATGGCGGATGAAGGTAAGACGCTGGGTGAGCTGGTCGCGGCGTTGCAGGCGGAGTTTGGCGAGCACCAGTATGGGCGCATCGATATGCATATCGATGAGGCGCTGAAGGTGTCGGCGATAACGAGGGCCAAGGCTGGTGTGACCGAGGTTGCAGGGCTGAAGGTGCTGCGGTCGGAGACGCTGGACGGGATCAAGTTCTTTCTGGAGAATCCGGATTGTGCGGGCAAGCAGAATGCAGCCGAGACATGGTTGCTGCTGCGGGCTTCGGGGACGGAGCCGTTGCTGCGGGTGTACTGCGAGAGCTGTTCGGTGGAGGCAGTGGGGCGAATTTTGAAGGCAGCAGAGACGTTTGTTTTGCAAGGGAGTGCTGTTTGAGCGAGCTGGTGAAGGTTTCTACGCAGGGCATCCTGTTTGATATGGATGGGGTGCTGATCAGTTCGATTGGGTCGGTGGTGCGGTGCTGGCGGCGGTGGGCGGAGATCTACGGGATTCCGAATGCGAGCAGCTACGTGGTTCCGCATGGGATGCGAGCGATTGAGATTGTGAAGTCGCTGCGGCCGGATATCGATCCGCAGGAGGGGCTGAAGGTGATCGAGGACATGGAAATTCTCGACACGGAGGATATGAAGGTGTTGCCGGGGGTGCGGGAGCTGCTGGCGAGTCTGCCGCCGGAGCGCTGGGTGATTGTGACCTCGGCTACGAAGCGGTTGTTGCTGGGACGGCTGGAGGCCGCGGGGTTGCCAATTCCGTCGCGGTTTATCTGCGCGGATATGGTGGAGCGGGGTAAGCCTGATCCTGAGCCGTATCGTCGAGGTGCGGAGTTGCTGGGCCTGAAGCCAGAGGACTGCATCGTTGTGGAGGATGCTCCGAGCGGCGTAGGGGCCGGGATTGCGGCGGGATGCCGGGTGCTGGGTGTATTGGGGACGCACTCGGTAGACGAGCTGCATGCGGCTACGTGGGTGGCGAATTCGTTGGTGGGGCTGAAGGTAGCGGCTGGTGAGGGTGGGCTGGAGCTGGGGTTTACCTCGGTCCGATAGCGGCTGGTTTGGATGAAATAAGTTGGGTGGCGCTAGCGGTTCACGCGGCCGTGCGTCCATCATGGTATCCCTGAATTGATTCATGGAATGTGGAGAGTGCCTGCGTGATGCCTGGATCTTTAGTGCGAAGTGTTGTGTTGTTTACGGCGGGCTGGTTTGCTTTGGGTGTATCGGGGTTGGCGCAGGATGCTACGCCTGTGGCGAAGACGCCTTCGTATGAGGTGGTGTCGATTAAGCCGAACAAGTCGGGCCGCAATAGCACGAGGATTAATTCGTCGCCCGGGCGGTATGTAGCGACGGGAGTTTCGTTGAAGCAGTTGCTGGAGTCGGCATACGACTTGAAGATGCAGGGCCAGATTTTGGGTTCGCTGGGGGCGCTGGAGGATGCGCGCTTCGACATCGAAGCCAAGATGGATGATGAGACGGTTGAGGCGCAGAAAAAACTACCGTCAAAGGAGGCTTCCGAGCAGCGGCGGAGGATGATGCAGGCGTTGCTGGCGGATCAGTTTCAACTGAAGCTGCATCACGAGACGAAGGAATTGCCGATGTATGCGCTGGTGGTGGCGAAGGGTGGATCGAAGTTGAAGCAGGCCGATCCGAATGATACATATGCAAATGGCATCAAGGGACCGGACGGCGTTTCGCGCGGTGGCATGATGATGATAGAACGGGGAACGCTGACGGCGCAGGCGGTGGAGATGGAGTCGTTGGCACAGCAACTGGCTCAGATGCTGGGCCGGATTGTGCAGGACAGGACGGGGCTGACGGGTAAGTTCGATATGCAGTTGAAGTGGACTCCAGATGATATGCGCAGCGCGGCGGGAGCGGATAATGGCGCTGCGGATACGGGGCCTACGATCTACACGGCGTTGCAGGAGCAGATGGGGCTGAAGGTGGAGTCGACGAAGGGGATGGTGGACACGATCGTTGTCGACCATGTGGAGATGCCTTCGGAGAACTAGCGGGTTTTCGGTTGCAATGAGAATTGTGAGTGGGTGAGAGGACGGCGGTCGTTTGCTACTGCAAACGATACCCCACCCTATCGCGATGAGACTGCGAAAGGGTGGGGCACCCGGTCTTGTGGTGTACCCGGCTTTTGTTTGGTGCCGGGCTTTTGTGGTTTGGCTAGCGTTGTAGCAGGATAGCTTCTACGTGTTTGAGGTCGGCTTCGGTGTCTACGCCGATGGTGTCGAACTCGGTGGGAGCGACGTAGATGCTAAGGCCGTTCTCGAGGAAGCGGAGTTGTTCGAGGCGCTCGGTCTGTTCGAGGGTGCGGTGGGGCAGGGTTGGGAATTGCTGGAGCGCGGCGTTGCGATATGCGTAGAGGCCGATGTGCTTCCAGTAGGCGGCTGGCGCGGGGGTGATGCGGTTGCCAGTGCTCTGGTCGCGGTCGTAGGGGATGGTGGCGCGGGAGAAGTAGAGGGCGCGGCCGTCGTGGGCGGTGACGACTTTTACGGCGTTGGGGTTGGGGATGTTCTCCGGGGTGCAAAGGACTTTGAGGGTGGTTACGTCGACTCCAGGCTGGCTGAAGGGTTGGAGCAGGGCGGTGATGTGTTCGGGCTTGAGGAGGGGTTCGTCGCCCTGGATGTTGACGTAGAGGTCGGCGGGGTGGAGCTGGGCGACGGCGTGGAGGCGGTCGGTGCCGGAGGGCAGGTCGGGCGAGGTCATCTGGAAGGGCCAATTGTGCCGGGTGCAAAGTTCGGCGACTTCTTCCGAGTCTGTAGCGATGAGAACGCGGTCGAGCTGAGGGCATGCGCTGGCGGCTTCGTAGACCCAGGCGAGCATGGGGCGTCCGGCGATGCTGCGGAGGACTTTGCGGGCGAGGCGGGTGGAGGCCAGGCGGGCAGGGATGACTCCGAGGATGGCGGGTTTAGAGGCTTGTGGCTCGGTCATTTTAAATTCGTTCTGCATTCCTAAGGATTTTAGCGTGCCGACGCATCTGAATCTGAAGACTTCACCGCGTCGTTTACCCCATTCCAAGAATCAAGTATCATAGGGAAAGTATCGTTGTGATTGGCGCATGTTGCTTGTGGGCCATGAGATGTTCCTTCCGATACAACCCTTACACACCAGGCGGTGTAGCTCAGCTGGTTAGAGCGACGGACTCATAACCCGTAGGTCGGCAGTTCGAGTCTGCCCACCGCCACCAATGATTCTTATCGGTTTAAAGCGGTTCCACTTTCATTTTGAGTTAGTGTTAGGAGCGAGACGCTCCTATTAGATTGAACATCGCTGAGGCCTAGTGAAATATAGAGATTTGATCAAATTGATTGAAGCTCAGGGATGGTTCTGGGTGAGCACTAAGGGAAGTCACCAGAAGTTCAAGCATGCTACCAAGCCCGGTATAGTGATTGTGCCAGCGCATGGGCTAGGGAAAGATGTTCAGATCGGACTCGAACGCGAGATTCTAAAGCAAGCGGGGATACGCTAATGACTAAATACACGGGAGTTTTCGCTCAGGCAGGGGATGGAAGCTGGGGTGGCTACGTTCCTGATCTTCCTACCATCGTAGTCAACGGAGACACGCTGGAGGAGGCACAGGAGAACATGCGGACCGGAATTGAATTCTGGGTTGAGTCGATGAAAGAAGAGGGTCTGGCAATCCCAGCCCCATCCACATTCGCCGCATCGATTGAAGTCGCGGCCTGAGCCTCTACTAAAGTCGCAGAAGCAGATGGACCGCTGATTAGGGTTCGAGAGTATCATTTTGGCAGCTAGCATTTCGAGGCTGATGGACGTCTAACCTTGGTCTGAGTGGTTTTGTTTAGATATTTTCCCCTGGAGCTGTCCCGCACTATGCCTAAGCTTTCAAAGATTCTCCTTCTTGTCGCGTCAGTGGTGTTGGTGCTGACGGTGTTTCTGGGTGTGAATACGAGTGGTGTGAGCGCGGCGTCGGAATCCGATATGGACCAGCAGGACGGGGCGTATAAGCAGATCAACGTCTACAGCGAGGTGCTGCGCCATATCCAGACGGACTACGTGGTGGAGCCGAACATCCCTGCGGTGACAAATGGCGCGCTGCGTGGACTGCTGGAGTCGTTGGATTCGGACTCGAGCTACCTGACGGCGGAAGAGTACAAGAGCTACAAGTCGGACAAGGGCGGTAAGGCGCAGGTGGGGATTAACGTCTCCAAGCGTTATGGGTATGCGACAGTGGTTTCGGTCGTGCCGGGCAGCCCGGCGGACAAAGCGAATTTGAATGACGGCGACATCCTGGAGGCGATTGGCGGACAGGACACGCGCGAGTTGTCGCTGGCGATGATCCAGATGCTGCTCTCGGGACAGCCGGGCAGCGAGCTGACGGTATCGGTAGTACGGCCACGCAAGGCGCAGCCGGAGAAGCTTTCGCTGACGCGGCTGGTAGCGGTGACGGCACCGGTGGCGGAGACGATGTATGAGAACTCCACCATCCTGTACCTGAAGCCGGGCGTGCTGGACCATGAGCATGTGCAGCAGATCGAAGCGAAGCTGAAGCAGATGCAGAAGGCAGGCAACAAGAAGGTTCTGCTGGATCTGCGGGATGTTGCTGCTGGCGATATGGCGGAGGCGACTCGGGTCGCTAATTTCTTCCTGAACAGCGGTACGATTGCTACGCTGGAAGGCCAGAAGGTCGCCAAGCAAACGTTTACGGCGGAGGCTGCTAAGGCGATCAATACGACGGCTCCGGTTGTGGTGATTACGAACCGTGGAACGGCTGGGCCTGCGGAGCTCGTTGCAGCGGCGTTGTTGGACAATAAGCGCGCTGATCTGGTGGGCGAGAAGACGTTTGGCGAGGGTGCTCAGCAGAAGACGTTCGACCTGCCGGATGGCGGGGCGCTGATTCTTTCCATTGCGAAGTACAAGAGCCCGTCGGGCAAGAAGCTGCAGGATGAGGGTGTGACGCCCGGGATGCTGGTGGCTTCAAGCGCGGAGGATGTAGCGGTTCCGGATGAGGATGGTCCTGCGGCCGACACTCCTGCTACGCCGGTGGTGAAGTCAGGCGTTACGGTCGACGAACAGCTCTCGAAGGCGTTGGAGTTGCTGAAGGGTAAGGCTGCTTAGGCTTTTATTCGCACATAGTTTTAGGCTTGATTGGCTGGCTTCTCCCTCGTGGGAAGCCAGCTTTTTGCTGCGCTCCCCATGCTAAGGTGAAGAGGCCGTGCAGAGCCTATTCAGCCGCGATACCGATACGTCCGAGGTGGGGGAGAGACCGTGGTGGCGGCGGGTCTTTGAACGCGCAACACTGCAAGGGCCGGCTTATCGAACGAGGCGTT
>JANYER010000318.1 GCA_025359825.1 Granulicella sp. | reverse complement strand
GACGGCTGCGAACAAGGGTGCCGTTGGATCGGTAAACTCCTACGCGGTGGACTATCAGACCGGCTCGCTGGTCAAGATTGGTACCGGCATCGCAACAGGCACCAACCCTGTGAGCGTCGTGACTGCGCCGAACGGCCTGTTCATCTACGTGCTGAACCATGATGATTCGACCGTGCAGGAGTTCGCGGTGCAGGGCGATGGCTCGCTGACCTCGAAGAACACTTACAAGACGACCGGCACGCTTCCCACCGCGGCAGCGATCGACCAGGGCGGCAAGTATCTGTATGTGACCTACACCTACCAGACGGGCTTTTCTGCGACTGTACCAGGCCCTGGCGGCGTGTCCGTCTTCCCGATCAGTGCAGATAACTCGCTGGGCACCGCAACGAACGTAAACGTGGGCAACAATCCTGCCGCAATTACCACCAGCAACTTCAACAACTTTGTCTACGTAGTGGACCAGGAAGTCTCGCCCAACGCGGCGGTTCTCGGCTTTGCTGAGAACACCTCGACGGGCGCGCTGACTCCGCTGCCGGGTACTGTCATTACGACGGTTGCGGGTAAGACAGTTGCTACGGGCTACCCGGTTGGCACCACTCCGAGCGCCATTGCTGAAGATCCGACGGCCCGGTTCGTCTATGTGACTGACCAGGCGACGAACCAGATGTACGGCAAGGTTGTGCAGGCCAATGGCTCGCTGGTCTCCATGGTGAATGGACCGTTTTCGACCGGGCTGTTCCCGGTTGCAATCACTATTGATCCGCGCGGTCGCTATCTGTATGTCGCAAACTATAACGCCAATACGGTGAGCGCTTATGCCATCGACCAGGCAACGGGTTCGCCAAGCGGTTCGGTTGGCTCGTCGTCCACGAAGGTAGGAACCGGCCCAACCTGCATGAGCATCGAGCCTGCCCTGGGCATCTACCTCTACACGTCCAATCAGCTTGACGGTACGGTCAGTGGATTGAAGCTTGATCCGCACAATGGCGGCCTCAGCAATATCCAGAACACGCCGTTCCCCGGAGCTGGACTACCGGCCTGCACCATTGCAGTAGCCAACGGACAGCACGCGACACAGGTTGTCCAGCCCTAAACGCTGCAATCTCTGAAGCAGTAGAAAGCCCCACTTCGGTGGGGCTTTCTACTGCTTGTTCTTTACTCTTGACCGATGTCTAAGCGGGTGGAAGTGCGGGTTTTGGCTTGCTGGAGAAGCGGGTGAGGATGGCCTTGCGGGCTGGATTTTCAACGAAGCGATACGCAACATATGCGAGCAGCAGGAGTGCGACGTAGGAGAGCCAGGGGTCCAGGTGGGTGAGGTGGAGCCGTTCTGGCAGGTGATTGTTATGGATCAAAATGAAGACGTTGAAGTGGAGCAGGTAGAGCGCGAAGGTGGCTTCGCCCAGCAGGACCAGGGGGCGTATGGAGAAGAGGCTGGCGATGAGGTTGGGGCCAGCCAAACCGAGGGTGAGGAGGGCGAAGAGCGGGACGATGAGTCCGCCGTGCATATAGATGTAGGGCATCTGCTTGCTCAGGCCGGTATAGAAGAAGATTCCCAGCAGAGTGAGTGCCACGACGGCGACCAGCAGGCGCTGGCGGGGCGTAAAGGGCAACAGAGCGTGCAGCCGTGCCAGGGTGACTCCGGCGAGGAAGGTGCAGATGTAGGGGGGTGGGGTGTACTTGAGGAAGCGCAGGAGGTAGGTGGAGGTGTAGCGGTCGGCGGCGGCGGCGAGGTGGTCGGGGTTGAGCCAGGTGTAGAGGACGTGCGGAACCAGGCCGATGGCCCACAGGGCGAAGAAGAGGAGGATGAGGCGGGAGCGGCTCTCCATCCAGTGCATCCGCGTGGCCCAGAAGTAGAGCAGGAAGGGGAAGGCGGCGTAGAACATGACCTCGCAGGAGAGGGTCCAGGCGACGGTGTTGCCGAAGGTGGCCAGGACGGGGCTCCAGCCCTGCAGGAGGAAGGGGGTGAGGAGGATGCCGCTCCAGAACTCGGCGTGGGGGCGGGCGTTGTACTCGTCCAGCAACATGCGGGTGGAGATGACGAGGACCAGGATGTAGATGGGGTAGAGTCGGGAGAAACGCGCCAACCAGAAGTCCCGCTTGTTGAGGGTGAGGGCGCGGTCGGCGTAGTTGTAGGTGAGGACGAAGCCGGAGAGCAGGAAGAAGTAGCCGACGAAGATGTAGGCGCTATCGATGATGGGGTAGAGCAGGCCGAGATGCGGCGGAGTGAAGTGGAAGAGGATGATGAAGATGGCAAGCAGGGTGCGAATGCCGGTGAGAGCCGGGAGCTGCGGCTTGCGGGTGAACGGGAGAGCGGCTGCAGGATGTGCAGAAGACTGAGATGGAAGCGGCAGTTGGCCTGGAATCTCGGCAGCGGTGTCTGCGGTCCTCTCTGTCGTCATCGGTTGGGCCAAGTTAGTTCGCCTTATCGTTCTGGATGAGCGCAGGACGCTAGATAGTTGGACGCGGTTTTACGCGCTGAGACGCGGTTTATTCGTCCTGATCTTAGGAAATGTCCCTCGTATCCAAAGTTGCGGAGTACGAGGGGCTGGGTCGATCTGTTGTTGGGGCGGCATTTACGACGTATCGGCTTCTAGGCGGTGACGAGGGAGCCGAGCTTTTCGCCGCTGACGACGCGAACGATGTTGCCCGCTTCGCGCATGGAAAACACCATCATGGGCATGTTGTTGTCTTTGCAGAGGGAGACGGCGGTCTGGTCCATGACGCGGAGGTTGAGGCGCTGAATTTCTGAGTAGGTGATGGTGGGGAGTTTGGTGGCGGTGGGGTCGGTTTTGGGGTCGGCGGTGTAGATGCCGTCGACGGAGGTGGCCTTGAGGAGGATGTCGGCCTTGATCTCCATGGCGCGAAGGCTGGCGGCGGTGTCGGTGGAGAAGTAGGGGTTGCCGGTGCCGGCGGCAAAGATGACGATGCGGCCCTTCTCTAGATGACGCATGGCGCGGCGGCGGATGTAGGGTTCGGCGACCTCGTGCATCTCGATGGCGGACATGACGCGGCAGAAGAGGCCGAGCTTCTCGATGGCGTCCTGCAGGGCGATGGCGTTGATGACGGTGGAGAGCATGCCCATGTGATCGGCTGCGACGCGGTCCATGTCGATGGCCTGCTGGGCTACGCCACGGAAGAAGTTACCACCACCGACGACGATACCGATCTCACACCCAAGATCGTGAACGGCGGCGATTTCAGCAGCTACTTTGTGGATGAAGATGGCGTCGATGCCGAAGCCACGGCCTGCAGCGAGGGCTTCCCCGGAGATTTTTAGGAGGACTCTTTTATACATGTCAGAACTAAGTATCGCATGGCTTAGCCGGACGACAACGGAAGGGAGGAGGAGGATATACGAGTTGCCCCCCCTCCCCCCTTATTTACGCAAAGTCCTCGATTGACGACACTTAGCCTTGGACATCTGCTATTTGTTTACTCTTCTATAACCCCCCTTTCGCACCTGACAGTGAGCAAAGGGGGCTGGAATGGGTGCAGTTTGTCAAGTTTTGCATGGACCTAGACGTGGGTTAGTACGCTGCCGTGAAGCGGGCGCGCTCATAGCGGGGCTTCTCCAGTTCGTCAACGATGGCGATGGCGGCGTCAGCGAAGGAGATCTTGCTGTTGCCCTCGGCGTCCGCGATGAGGTCGTCTTTGCCGACCCGGAAGGTGCCAGTCTTGGGGCCGGGCTCAAAGAAGCTTGCGGGGCTG
>JANYER010000114.1 GCA_025359825.1 Granulicella sp. | reverse complement strand
AGCCTAAATTAGGTAAGCCTATTTATTAGGTATACCTAAACATCGGAAATAGGTCAAACTGGAAGCAGGGGAACTTCCATGCCAGCACGACGGCAAGCCAACGGCTCCAGCGAGTCCATCGACAACTATCTCAAGGCCATCCTCACCCTCGGTGGCCCGCAGGAGATTCGCGTCACCAGCACCGCCCTCGCCGAGCGTCTCAGCGTCGCCCCCGCCTCCATCACCAACATGCTGCAGAAGCTCGCCGCCGCCGAACGCCCGCTGGTTGAGTATGAACGCCACCGCGGCGTCCGCCTCTCCAGCGCCGGCAAAAAGCGCGCCCTCGAGGTCGTCCGCCATCACCGCCTCATCGAGACCTTCCTCTACCAGGTCCTCGACTACCCCATCGAAGAGGTCCACGAAGAGGCCGAGCGCCTAGAGCACTTCATCTCCGAGCGCTTCGAAGAGCGCATCGCCGCCAAGCTCGGTCATCCCCAGATCGACCCGCACGGCCACTTCATCCCCACCATGGAAGGCCACATGCCTCAGCAAGCCTCCATCCGCCTCACCGAGGTTCTCGCCGGGGGCACCTTCGTCATTCACAGCGTGGACGATCGCGATGCCCGCACCCTCCGCGAACTCGAAGCCAACGGCATCAAGCCCGGTGCCAAACTCAAACTCAAACCCCGCACCCCCACCGAGGCATGCTCCGTCAACATCGGCCGCTCCGCCAAGCCCTTCGACCTCTCCCGAGCGATGGCCGCCGACATCCGCATCGTCCCCGTCGAAAAAAATTAGCCATACAAAAGGAGTTTCATGAAGGTTCTCGTAATCGGCGGAGGCGGGCGCGAACACGCCATCGTCTGGTCCCTGCAAAAAAGTGATCGCGTCACCGAAGTCGTCTGCGCACCCGGCAACGGCGGTATCGCCGCAATCGCCCGCTGCATTCCGGTCGATGTGGCAAGCCTTGCCGACCTCATCGCAATTGCCGAGCACGAGCAGCCTGCCCTCACCGTCGTCGGCCCCGAACTCCCGCTCTCCCTCGGCATCGTCGACGCCCTCCAGCAGCGCGGCTTCAAGGTCTTCGGCCCCACCCAGGCGGCTGCCCGGCTCGAAACCAGCAAGGCCTTCGCCAAGCAGTTCATGCAGCGGCACGGCATTCCTACCGCTGCCTACGCCGTCTGCACCTCGCTTGAGCAGGTTCGCGAAGAGCTCACCCGCTTCGCCCCCGCCGTAGTCGTGAAGGCCGACGGCCTCGCTGCAGGTAAAGGCGTCATCCTGTGCACCACCCACGCCGAGGCCGAAGCCGCTGCCGCCGAACTCTTCTCTGGCGCACTCCTCGGCACCAGCCAGACCGAGCTCATCCTTGAAGAGTTTCTCGAAGGCGAGGAGGTCTCCTTCTTCGCTCTCTGCGACGGTCAGCACGCTATTGCCATCGCCTCCGCGCAGGACCATAAACGCATCGGCGAGGGCGACACCGGCCCCAACACCGGCGGCATGGGTGCCTACTCCACCGACGGCCTCATCACCCCGGCCATGCGCACCTGGCTCACCCACCACGTCGCCCAGAAGACCGTCGATGGCATGTCCGCCGAGTCCATTCCCTTCTCCGGAATCCTCTTCTGCGGCATCATGATGACGCCCCGGGGCCCCATGGTGCTCGAGTTCAACACCCGCTTCGGCGACCCCGAGACCCAGGCCATCCTCATGCGCATGGAGACCGAACTCCTCGACCTCTTCCTCGCCGCCGTCGACGGCACCGCCGACACCCTCGTCGTCCGCATGAAGCCCGGCGCCAGCGTCTGCGTCATAGCAGCCAGCGGCGGATACCCCGGCAAAGTCGTCAACGGAAAATCCATCTCCGGCCTTGAAGCTGTCAGTGCCATGGCATCGGATGAAAATTTCGTCTTCCACTCCGGCACCGCGCTGCAGGATGGCACCATCGTCACCGCCGGCGGCCGCGTCCTCGCCATCACCGCCATGTCGTCGCAAGGTTTAGAGCCAGCCCTCGCCAGTGCCTACGCCACCCTCGCCAACATCCACTTCGAAGGCATGCAGTTCCGCCGCGACATTGCATGGCGCGCCCTCAACCCAGCACCCGAAACGCAGCCCACCCTCAAAGTCGTAGCCTCAAACTCGTAGCCCACATGACTATGTCCACCGGCCAATTGACCGCCAGACACTCCGTCCACTAGAGTTCGGCGCATGAACTTCACCACCGCATTCGCAGCTCTGACCTTAGCCGCGGCGCTCACCCTTCCCCAGAGCAGTACCCAGCTCGCAGCTCAGGCTCCGACCCAGGCACGCCCGGCCATCACCGGACTCGCCTTCGTGCGCGTCTACAGCGCAGACCCCACCGCTTCGCGCAGCTTCTACTCCGGCATCCTCGGCTACGATCACACCGGTACCACCGGCCTCGGCCGTTACACCGTCAACGAAGCCCAGTGGATCGAAGTCGTATCCATGCCCACCCCAGCGCCCAAGGGCAAAGTAGCCGCCTTTGGCTTCACCACCCGCGACATCGCCGCGCTCGAGCGCTACCTCAAAGCTCAGAACGCCCCCATCATCCAACCGCTGCACGCAGGGCACTTCGCCATCCACGACCCCGAAGGCCGCCTCGTAGAGTTCATTCAGCAGTCCCCGCAGATCAGCAGTCCATCCACCAAAGCCGGCTCCCACCGCATCATCCACACCGGCTTTACCGTGCAGAACCGCGCCGCTGCCGACACATTCTACAAAGATCTGCTCGGCTTCAAACCCTACTGGTTTGGCGGCCGTAAAGAGGGCCAGCTCGACTACGTCTCCATGCAGGTCCCCGATGGCACCGACTGGGTTGAGTACATGCTCAACCCCACGCCCGACATGGACGCCCATCAACTCGGCAGCGCGAACCACATGTCCCTCGGGGTCGCCCACATCGACACCGCCATCGCCGCCCTCAAGACCAACGGCTGCACCGGCACCGACTGCACTAACACCCACATCGGCCGCAACGGCACCATGCAGCTCAACGTCTTTGACCCCGACCTCACCCGCGTTGAGTACATGGAGTTCGACCCCCGCCAGACGG
>JANYER010000082.1 GCA_025359825.1 Granulicella sp. | reverse complement strand
TAGTTTCGGTGCCGGTGAAGGTGGCAGCCTTGAGGTCTGGGGTGAGGGCGAGAGTGTAGTGGTCAGGGTGCGCGTTGGTGGGGAGGCGCTGGGCTTGCAGGAGGGTGGCAGCGAAGAGGGGGAGGGCGAGGAGGGCCATATTCAGGTACATATGACAAGAATACTTGGAGATGGGGTGTGGAGTTGTCAGCGGATTTGATGAGGGAAACAAACACAAGAACTAGCGGGGCCAGTCCCAGTTTTTAAGGTCGTTGCTCCAGGCGATGGCGAGGGAGGCGTAGTTGTCGAAGCCTCCGCGGCGGTCGGTCTCGGGGTAGGTGGAGGCGTGGAAGAACATCAGGGCTTTGCCGATGGCGGGGTCGGCGCGGAGGTCGAGGACGAAGGCGGCGGTGAGGCGGCCCTGCGCCCACGGCCACTGTTTCTGGCCGAGGGTGAGGGTGCCTTCGTCGTGCCAGGTCTTGAGGTCAGTGGAGCGCTTGATGCCGATGCCGTTGGAAGGGGAGTGGAAGAGGAGATATTCGCTATGGTCTGGTCCTCGGACTACCAGCACGCAGGGGTTTTCTCCGGCGTCGATGCGGCCTTGTGGGGTCCAGGTCTTGAGGTCGCGAGAGCTGGAGAGGCTGATGCCGTTTTGTTTGTAGAAGCACCACCACTTGTTGGGTGTGTCCTTGTCGGCGAGTAGGTAGGGGTCGATCATGCGGCCCATCTTTTCGCGGGGGACATTCGGGCCTTTGACTTGTAGCAGCTCGGGAGTGGACCAGTGTTCGAGGTCGTCGCTGCGCATGGTGAAGATGCGGGAGTCCTGGTTGCCGTAGCGCTCGCCGTGGGGACGGGGGTAGGTCTGGAGGCAGAGCACCCATTGATTGTTGTGGCGGATGAGGTCGCCGGGCGAGCCGTAGTCGAGGGACTTGTCGCTGGGGGTGAGATTGATGGGAGCGGTCCAGTGAGTGAGGTCGCGGCTTTTCGACCACGCTACGTGGGAGTAGGCGATGTTATCCGTGCCGGTCGTCACGTAGGTGAAATACAGATAGAACCAGCCGTTGTGGAAGATTGCTGCGGGGTCGCGGTAGGCGTGAGTGGCATCGCCGGTGAATAGGACCGGGGATTTGAGAGCGCTCAGGTTGAGCGGGGCGGCGAGGGTGGTGCGAGTGGCGAGGAGGGTGGCGGTGGCGAGGGTTTGCTGGAGGAATTCGCGGCGGTTGCGCATGGGTTCGCCTAAGCGGTAAGGTTCATTTTGCGCGAGCCGACTCTGCGGATAGGCTTGGCGCGCTGAATGCGAAGCAGACGCTTCGGAGTGTTGAGCGCCTCCCATATGTCTGTGCGGCGCTGCGTATTGAGCCAGAACTCGGGCGAGGTGCCGAAGACGCGGCTGAGGATGAGCGCGGTATCTGCGGTGAGAGAGCGGCGATCGCGGCAGAGTTCGTTGACATGCTTGCGAGGCAGGCCTGTCTTCTCCGCAAGCAAAGTCTGGCTGATGCCGAGGGGTTCCATGAACTCTTCGACGAGTATCTCTCCGGGGGTGATTGGCTTTCGTTTTGTGATCAACATGGATAGCTACCTATAACTGTGATTGTCCAAGCGCACTTCGCTGGCTTTGCTTTCGTTCCATTTGAAGATGATTCGCCATTGACCGTTGACGCGGATGGAATGCCAACCTTCCAAATCGCCGCTCAGCTTTTCAAAATGATTGCTGGGTGGGACTCTAAGGTCGGCATCGGTCTCAGCATCGTCAATCATCTGGAGCTTGCGAAAGAGTCTGTCGCGCAGATCAGCCGGGATTTTCTTCGCATAGACGTCCTTCTCGAAGAAGTCCCGTAGCGCGGTGTCTTTCCAGCTTACAATCATCGCAAGAACATTGTACCACGGAGCGGTACAGTGCCTCC
Organism: Granulicella sp.; assembly: GCA_025359825.1. GTDB lineage: Bacteria > Acidobacteriota > Terriglobia > Terriglobales > Acidobacteriaceae > Edaphobacter. Next base: position 3,048 of record JANYER010000082.1, on the reverse strand, counting down.
GTGAGATTTTCCTGCAGATTTATCTCAAACAGATTTGGATTCTGCGTATGCGGCGGCGCCTAGCAGGGCGCAGGTGTCGTCGAGGATGACGCGGACGGGGATGGACTGGAGGAGCGGGGAGAGGCGGCCTTTGTCCAGAAATGCCTGGGTAAAGGCACCGTTTTGCAGGGTCTTGAGGATCTTTGGAGGGATGCCGCCGCCGAGGTAGATGCCGCCCATGGCGAGGACTTTGAGAGCGACGTTGCCGCACTCGGCTCCGCAGGCTGCAGCGAAGATCTTCATGGTCTCGAAGCAAATCCAGCTGGAGCCATCTTCGGCGCAGGTGCCGATGACGGCGTTGGGGTCTTCTGCTTTGAGGCGGTCACGGAGCCACTGGGGTTCGTCGATCTTTTCGACGTCGCGGAGGTAGGCGTAGATGTTCTTGATGCCGAGGCCGGAGACGACGCGCTCGAAGGAGACGCGACCGTTGAGGGTCTTGCGCAGGTACTGGAGTAGTGCGATCTCGCGGTCGGTGCGGGCGGCGAAGTCGCAGTGGCCGCCTTCCGATGGGATGGGGGTGTGGCTGGTGCCGTTCCAGATGAGGACGGCTTCGCCCAGGCCGGTGCCGGGAGCGACCAGGCCCTGATGGCCGACGGCATCGGCGTCGCCGGCGTGCAGGGTGAAGACTTTATCGGGGGCGAGCTGGGGGATGCCGTAGCCGTTGACTTCGAGATCGTTGATGAGGAAGATGCGCGGAATGCCGAGAGCGCGCTCCATCTGGTAACCATCGAGCTCCCAGGGAAGGTTGGTGAGCTTGAGGCGGTTGTCGCGGACTGGACCGGGAACTCCAAAGCAGGCGGCGGTAATGTCTTTTTTATCTTCGCTGCCCATGGAGAGGAAGCGGGCGATGACCTCTTCGAGGTTGGAGAACTCGTGGGCGGGAAACTTGAAGTCGCGGACGGGAACGAGACGGCCTGCAACCATGTTGTAGAGGGCCAGATGAGCCTTGGTGCCGCCTACATCGCCTGCGAGGATCATTTATTTGAGCTCCAGAGTGCCGGTGTGGGTGGTTTCGTCCGGTGCTGGCAGCTTAGCGGCTGCGACGGAGTCAAGCAAGAGGGTGAGGGTACCGGACGCGGGACGGATGAGCTGCGAGGGGTAGATACGGTAGTTGTACGGGCCGAGGAAGACGTCGTGCAGGACCTGGGTTTTGGCGGGACCTTCGATCAGGAAGGCGACTTCCCTGCCCTGGTCGATGACGGGAGCGGTGAGGGTGATGCGCCAGGTGTCCTTCTGGGGGACGTGGTTGGCGATGACGATGTGGGTGATGTTCTCGAGCCCGTCAGTATTGGGGAAGAGTGAGGCGGTGTGGCCATCGTCGCCCATGCCAAGCAGGATGAGGTCGAAGGTGGGGGTCTCAGCGCCTTCAAGCTTGAAGGAGTTGCGGATGGTGGACTCGTAACGGGCGGCGGCGACCTCGGGGTCGAGCTCGCCTTCCATGCGGAAGATGTGGTCAGCGGGGAGCGGCACTTTGGATAGCAGGGCCTCGTTGGTCATGCGGTAGTTGGACTCGGCGTCAGTGGGGGGGACGCAGCGCTCGTCGACCCAGTAGAGGTAGAGATGCGACCACGGGATAGTGGTGAGGAAGGGGTGGGCGGGGTCTGCGAGGAGCGCGAACATAGCCTTGGGAGTGGAGCCGCCGGAGATGGCGATGCGGGCAAGGCCGCGAGCAGCGACGGCGCGGGTGGCGGCATCGGCAAAGAGCTGGGCGGCAGCGGTGGCTACTTCAGGGGCGGTGGCGGCGACTTTGTAGGTGACTTGGATGGGACGGGGCATGGGTTCGCTCGTGGGTTGAGATACGGATGTGTTGTGCAAAAACTTTAGTTGCGATGAAGAGAGAGCATATCCCAGGGCTAAAGCCCGCTTTTGTTCCGCCTATTCGAGGCCCAAGGCTAAAGCCTTGGGTTACCTAGAAGCAAGGACTTCAGACTAGCTTGAGGAAGGGCTTTGGATTCGCTCGAGGAGATAGAAGGTGCAGGCTTCGGTGATTGAAGCCTGCACCTTTGCAGTTAGAGTTTGCGCCACTTACGTCCGTCGGACTTGAGCATGGCGTCTGCGGCGGGTGGGCCCCAGGAACCGGCGGCGTAGTTGGGGAGATCCTTGATGGGATCTTTGGCCCATGCTTCGAGGATGGGGGTGATGAGCGCCCAGGTGGCTTCGACACCGTCACGGTGGGCGAAGAGGGTTCCGTCGCCGAGCATGGCATCGAGCAGCAGGCGCTCGTAGCCGTTGGCGGAGGACTTACCGAAGGCTTCGGCGTAGCTGAAGTCCATGTTGACGGGCGAGATGTTCATGCCCGGACCGGGGACCTTGGCACCGAAGCGAAGGGTGATGCCCTCATCCGGCTGAATGCGCATGGAGATGAGGTTGGACTTGATGCCCTCGCCGCCTTTGCCTTCGGCATCCTTGAAGAGCAGCAGCGGAGGCTGCTTGAACTGGATGGTGATCTCGGTGACGCGGCGAGCGAGACGCTTGCCGGCGCGGATGTAGAACGGAACGCCAGCCCAGCGCCAGTTTTCGATCTCCAGGCGGAGGGCTGCGTAGGTCTCGGTCTGGGAACGAGGATGGACGCGATCTTCCTGGCGGTAGCCGACGACGGGCTTGCCATCGACGGTGCCGGGGCCGTACTGGCCACGGACGGTATCGGCGGGGTGGATGGGCTGGATAGCCTTCCAGACCTTGACCTTTTCGGCGCGAACGGCGGAGGCCTCAAAGGAGACGGGTGGCTCCATGGCGACAAAGCTGAGGAGCTCCATGACGTGGTTCTGGACGACGTCGCGGAGTGCGCCAGCGGTCTCGTAGAAGGGACCGCGGCCTTCGATGCCGATGGACTCGGCGGCGGTGATTTCTACGTGGTCGATGTAGTTGCGGTTCCACACGTTCTCGAAGATGCCGTTAGCAAAACGGAAGACCAGGATGTTCTGCACGGTCTCTTTGCCGAGGTAGTGGTCGATGCGGTAGACCTGGCTCTCCTCGAACCAACTGTTGACCTCGACGTTGAGGGCCTGT
>JANYER010000053.1 GCA_025359825.1 Granulicella sp. | reverse complement strand
CGGCGAACTTACTGAGGCCAGCCTGTTCGCGGCCGAGCAGGGTTATGCGATCGAAATTCTCCTTGACGTCGCCGGTGGTGCGCCACATGCTGGCTCCGACGGAGGGACCCCACTCCCAGACGCGATCCCAGCCGTACTGGCAGAGGCTGTAGACGATGGGGCGGCCGGTCTTGAGGAGGGCCTGGTGCATGAGCTCGTAGGCGTCGCGCATCATCTTGTACTGCTTTGGAATGTCGTTGGGGGCTTCGGCGAGCATCTTTTTGCGGAAGCCGCAGAGGTCGTACTTGAGGAAGTCGATGCCCCAGGAGGCGTAGAGGTCGGCGTCCTGTTGCTCATGGCCGAGGGAGCCTTCAAAGTGCGCGCAGGTCTGGTCGCCGGGGGAGGAGTAGATGCCGAGCTTGAGGCCCTTGGAGTGGACGTAGTCGGCGAGGGCCTTCATGTCCGGGAACTTCTCGTTGGTGTGGAGGACGCCCTGTGCGTCGCGCTTGCCCTCCCAGGTGTCGTCGATGTTGACGTAGACGTAGCCAGCGTCGCGCATGCCGGTGGAGACGAGCAGGTCGGCGGTGTCGCGGATATCCTTGTCAGTAACTTTGCCAGCGAAGAAGTTCCAGGAGTTCCAGCCCATGGGCGGAGTGGCGGCGAGGATGGGCTTGGTCTGGGCGTGCGCGGCGACGGGAAGGAGAGTAGCGGGAATGAGGAGGAAGGGAAGAACAACGAGTGCGAGTGGAAGGGCGCGGCGAATAGACATAGGTTCCCCTGGTTTCAAGATCTTCAGAAGCGTGTTGCTTCGGGCACATCCGATAGTAGGGCGATTGGGTTGTTTCGTAAAGGCGGCGAATGGTTTGCCGCCATGGAAGTACGATGCTGCGTCGTGAGCAACGCCTCCCGCCAGGGCGGGAAGCAAGTCCGCTGCTAGAATACGGCGCATGGCAGCCGATGATGTTAGCGACGCAACCGCAAAGCCCAACTCGTCCTACTTGCCCGCTGCAACCCAGCCGGATCTCCTGACTGTTGTAGCGATCGCTATTGTTGCCACTGTAATCGCGGACCTTATCCACGAAGGAGTTGGTCATGGAGGCATGTGCATCGCCACGGGTGGGCGGCCGCTAGTGCTCTCAACAGTTCACTTTGAATGTAGTGCCGACACCCGCATGGTGGCTGCGGGTGGGACGTTGGCCAACCTGTTATTTGGAGCGCTGTTCTGGGCCGCTGCTCGTGTTACTAAACGGTCCGCGTGTTGGCGCTATTTTTTCTGGCTGCTGATGACTTTCAATCTGTTCCAGGCAGGGGGATATTTTCTATTCTCCGGCATTGGCAATATTGGCGACTGGGCAGGGGTCGTGGACGGCTGGCAACCAGCATGGGCGTGGAGGGTGGGCCTGGCTGCGCTTGGGATGGTTACGTATTTCTTAATCTTTGTGCCCCTTTCGTTGCGGGAGCTGGGTCCGTTTTTGGGGCGGAGTGCGTTGTTGGAGAAGGATACGAGGAGTCGTGTGCGACGGGCACGCCTGCTTACCGTCACTCCGTATCTGACGGCCGGGGTTCTGGCCTGTATTGCTGGTGCGCTGAATCCGGTGGGGCCGCTGTTGATTCTGCTTTCAGCGGCAGCGGCTTCTTTTGGTGGCAACTCCGGGATGGCGTGGATGTGGAAGCTACTTTATGGTTCGCGCATCCCTTACAGCGAATTTCAAATGCCGGAGATCGAACGCAGTTGGAGCTGGATTGCCGCCGCAGTAATCGTCGCGATAGGGTTCGTCGCGGAACTGGGTCCCGGCGTGAAGTTTTATCCGCTGTAGAGATACCGTCTTGCTCTTCTCTGCCGCAATCAGGCGTTGTGGATCAGGCGTTATTTAAGATGGTGCATCTGGAGATTTGAGTTGGGGTACAGACACCACCGGCGGGCTTGGAGTGCGAGGGTGAAGGCCTTGATGGGCAGCTTGCAACAGGGTTCCTGTGACGGTGTCTTGACCCAGCTCCCAGATCATTAGTCCGCCGAGCTGGTTGTCGATGGCGTAGGCGGCTTTGTGCTGGATGGAGATGGGATCGTCGAAGGTCCAGAAGACGTCGCCATCGAAGAGCCAGGGGGTCTGGGCGATGGGGTCGCGGTAGAGGGTGGATTGCGGGATGAGGGTTTCGATGTAGCGGTAGGGGCGGTCGCCGCGGATGGCCTGGCCCTCCTGCAATAGGCCCTGCGCTTCTTCGGGGACGAGCCGCCAGCCGTAGCCGTAGAAGGGCACACCCATGAGGAGATGGGAGGCGGGCACTCCGGCTGCGAGGTAGGCGTTGATGCTGTGGGTGACGGTGCCGCCGTCATAGTCCGGTGCGGCGGCGAGTGGGGCGAGGAAGCCGGTGGTCTCGCTCCAGGGGCCGTTGAAGTCGTAGGTCATGAGGCCGATCTGGTCGACGAGCTTGCTGATCGCGCCCATGTCGGAGCCTTCAAACATGTGCGGACTTGGTCCGACGGCGACGCTGAGGGTGGTGCCGGGGCGGATGGCGTCCATCTGCTGACGGAGTTCCAGCAGGAGATTGCGGAAGTTCTCGGCGTCGGCCTGGTGGGGCGTCTCCCAGTCGATATCGATGCCGTCGAAGAGGCCGGGAACAGCGATGCCGGGAGCGAGATTGCCTCGAATGAAGAGGTCTACGCAGGAGTCGATGAAGGCTCCGCGATTTTCAGGTTGGGCGTCGAAGGCGAAGTCGGACGCGCGGCCCTCCAGCGAGATGAGGATGCGGAGGGTGGGGTAGCGCTGCTTGAGCAGTTGCAATTGGTGGAGGTTGCCGCGGAAGGGGTGGGTAGGATCGTCGGCCTTGCCGTCCACGCTTTGAGCGGCAGTGAAGGTGTAGTTGAGGTCGGCGTTGGGGTCGGCGATGGAGCAGCGGCCTCCGGTGACGAAGGACTGGGCGTAGTTGATCTGGTCGAGCATTGGATACTGCTGCGGACTATTAGGAACGAGATTTTTTACGGTGTATTGGGGCTGGTTGTAGAGGCCCCATTGGGGGAAGTAGCCGACGAGTTTGGGCTTGCTGGGGGAGGCTGGCGCTTGCTGGAGACTGGGGTGCACAGGCTGCTGGGCAAGGGCAATCGTCGCAAGTGAGAGTGCGAGGAAGGATGCCAGTGCGTTACAGACCTTGGAGATGCGCGCCATACAGTTGAGACGCGGCTGGGTGGAAATGGATTCCGATCGGTCGGGAGTTTCACAGTTGCGGCTGGTTATCTTTGGTGTGGCCAACAGATTGTGCGGGTTGTGCTCAATTTGGGAGCTAGGCTGCTGGGGCGTCTTCGGCTTTGGGTTGGGCGGGTAGAGCTTCGGCCTGGGCGTCGCCTCCGACGACTACCTGGCCGTATTCGAGCAGGGTGACCATGCCGACGCCTCCACAGATGTTTCCGGCGACGGCGGGGAAGAACCAGGTGGGAAAGCTTATCCAGGGGGCGCGTCCGGTGAGGATGGCGGTGAAGACCTCTCCGCTGGCGGCGATGCAGTGGGCGAAGCTGCCGAGTCCGACGACGAAGGCGAGGAGCCAGATAATCATCACCGACCCAGTAATGGAGTGGGAGCCAGAGACCAGCCAGGCGACGGTGGCGATGATCCAGCCGCCCATGACTCCAGACCAGAAGATGGTGGCGGCGGGGTGGTTGGCGGCTTCGAGACCGAGGTTGCCGAGGGACTGGACGAATTCCGGATGCAGCGCGTGAGTGAGGGAGGCGAGGCAGGCAAAGGCCAGCGCGCCGAGTACATTGAACGGCAGGACGATGGCCCACAGGCGGAGGGTCTTCCAGAAATGATCTTTTTCAGCGAGTACGAGGGCGACGGGGTAGAGGGTGTTCTCGGTAAAGAGCTGAGAGCGGCCGAGGATGACGACGATGAAGCCGATGGGATAGAACATCTTGGCGATGAACTGAATGGCGCCGGTGGGTTCGGTACCGTTGGGCGTAAGCATGGCGAGGGCAATGGCTGCGCCCAGAGCGGAGAGGCCCATGAAGATGCCGCCGGCGAAGGCAGAGATGGCGAAGGGAGGTGCTGGAGCGGCCGAGCTCCTGGCGGGCGTTATTGGCGACCTGCTCGAAGATGTCCTGGGCGCTGGGGCGCTCGAGGTGCTTCTGGGCGTTGGACTCCGGCGCGGGAGCCGGTGGGGCGGATTTGCGGCGAAAGAGTGGGCGCATGGCGGGGGTCCTCCTTTAAGTGGCGGCTGTGGGTGAGTGGGCCTAAGCAGGGTGAGATGCAGAAAGTGGGTCAGGGGCTGGGGCTTGTTAGAATCAGGGTGATTATGTCGACAGCCACTGCACTCTCTCCTGAGATTCTTGCCAAGTACCAGCCTGTGATCGGGCTGGAGGTCCATGTCCAGTTGCTGACGGAGTCGAAGGCGTTTTGCGGCTGCGTGAACCAGTACGGTGGGGAGCCGAATACGCATGTGTGTCCGACGTGCCTGGGGCTGCCGGGTGCGCTGCCGGTGCTGAACCGCAAGGCGGTGGAGTTTGCGGTGCTGGCGGCGAAGGCGATCCATTGTGAGATTCGCGAGACGAGCATTTTTTCGCGGAAGAACTATTTCTATCCTGACTCGCCGAAGGGGTACCAGATCTCGCAGTTCGATAAGCCGATTGCGGAGGACGGGTGGCTGGAGGTGCCTGCGCTGGCGGTGGACGGCTCGGCCTATTTGAAGCGGATCGGGATCACGCGGCTGCACATGGAAGAGGATGCGGGTAAGAGCATCCATGATGGCTTTGCGGACTCGGTATCGAAGACGTATATCGACCTGAACCGCTGCGGCACTCCTCTGGTAGAGATTGTGAGTGAGCCGGACCTGCGCACGGCGGACGAGGTGTTCGAATACCTGACGCGGTTGAAGGAGATCCTGCTCTACACCGGGGTGAGCGACTGCAACATGGAAGAAGGCAGCCTGCGCTGCGACGCCAATGTGAGCGTGATGCTGAAGAGTGCGAAGGAGTATGGCACCAAGGCGGAGGTGAAGAATGTTAATAGCTTCCGCTACATTCGCTCGGCGGTGGAGTACGAGATTGAACGGCAGATTGGCGTGATCGAAGACGGCGGTCGGGTGGTGCAGGAGAGCCGGCTGTGGAACAACGCAGAGGGGCGGACTTACTCGATGCGCAGCAAGGAGCAGGCACATGACTACCGGTACTTTCCGGAGCCGGACCTGCCGCCGCTGGTGGTGGGTGCGGCGTGGCAGGCGGAGATTCTGAAGAATCTTCCTGAGCTCCCGGAGGCCCGGCGCGCACGCATGATTGCAGAGTATGAGATTTCAGCGCAGGATGCAGCGACGCTGACGGCGACACGGGAGTTTGCGGACCGGTTTGAGAGTGCAGCGAAGCAGGCGAAGAGTCCGAAACGGGTGGCTTCGTTGCTGACCAGCGAACTGACGATGCGGCTGCGGCTGGCGGGTCTGGAGCAGGAGCAGTCTCCGGTGAGTATGGCTGGAATCGTGATGGCGGCGGACCTGGCGGAGTCGGGCGAGCTCTCCAGCAAGATGCTGAAGCAGTTGTTGGATACATGCTTTGAGAAGAGCGAGGACTTCCCGACGGTGTATGAGCGGGAGAAGCCGCAGCAGATCTCGGACACCGGCGCGATTGAGGCGATGATCGATGAGGTAATCGCTGCGAACCCGAAGCAGGCCGAGCAGTACCGTGGCGGAAAAAAGACGGTGGCAGCGTTCTTTGTGGGGCAGGTGATGAAGGCCAGCAAGGGGCAGGCGAATCCGGCGGTGCTGAACGAGTTGGTGGCGAAGAAGCTCGATGCGCTGGGGCCGCTGGCGTAAACGGCGATAGGGCGTGCGACTTTGAGCTTGGGGCCGGGTTTCTTTGGCTATGTGTCACAAAAGATTCCTGTAAGGTCTGGGCTTGAGGTTTAATGGGCGGATGCGTTTGCCGGGTATGCTGCGAGTGAGTGTGGGGCGTGGGGTTCTGCTGGCGATGCTGCTGGTGGCGGCGGGGTGCTCGCGCGCGGGTGAGCCATACGTGGTGCCCGAGACGCCAATGCCAGCGAATACGGTGTTGATGGCGCAGATGATGCGTGAGCTTTCGGAGCGTCCGGGATTTACGGATGCTTTATTGGCACAGATCAATCAAGGGACGAAGAAGGGGCCGGCGTTTTTGACTCCGGCGCTGGTCGACCGGTTGCGCGAGCTGATCCTGGGGAAGGACTGGCAAGGGCTGGACCGCTTTCCCGGATGGACGATGCGGGCCATCAACCCGACGGTGCGGGTGGTGGGCAACGTGGTGGGGAAGGATGAGAAAGCGGAAGGATTAGCGGCACGGCACCCGGGTGCACCTTCGGGCGCGAACTCCAATCCGGCGCCTGGTGCTGCGGCTGGGTTTCTGGATCTTGGGCCGTACCAGTTGGACAAGGCGGAGACGGTTAGTCTCGATACGCCATCGACGCTGCCTGGTTTCTCGTTGGAAGGACTCGTGACTGAACTTGGAGCTAGTGTGGTTCGTGGCGATGGGGCGAATGCTGAACTCGCGCCGTTCCATGCGGAGAGCCAGCGGCTGGCGGATGTTTTGAATCGGTTGAGTATGAATGGGGCTGAACATTTTGCTCCTGTAACGGTTACATACTCTGGACAAACGACAAAATCACCAGAGAGTTTAGTTGCGGCACTTACTGCCAGCGGTCATATCGTAGAGGTGTGGGACGCGCGATATTTTGCTAACTTCGGACACTTTCACTACAAGGGGCAGGACGTGATGGCGCCGTTCTGGGTTAACTCGCAGATCCAGGTGCCGGGGACGAACCGTTCGCTGCTGGTGCCGGTGAGTCATGCCGAGTATGAGTGGAAGGTGCGTGGGCCGAAGATCAATGCGAATGTGAGCTGGTACTTCGGGATCGATGGCAAGGCGGAGTTTCGCACCATGGATACGCAGGACCAGCCGTGGGTGATGG
>JANYER010000014.1 GCA_025359825.1 Granulicella sp. | reverse complement strand
GATCAGCCCGGCGACGATCAGAGCGAACTGGCAAGCGCGGCGGTGCAGGGTCCGGGTGAGCGGGATATTGCGTGCCCCGAAGGCGATGGTCATCTCCGGCTCGAAGGTGCTGTTGACCATCTGGACCATCTGCAGGGCGACGCGGGAGACGGTGCGTGCGGTGCTGAAGATGACCACCTCCGTCGGCCCCAGGGCGTAGCCGACGGCGAGCACGGTGCCCTGCAGGTTCAGAGCATTACCGATGGGGAAGGCCATGAAGGCGATGGCGGGGCGGGCGAGCTTGCGGATCTCAGCGTAGCTGGCATGCTTCCAGCCGTACTCGATCCAGGGGATATCGCGCTTCACCATCACGCAGAGGACGACGGTAAAGAAGACGTTGGCGGCGGCGAAGATGAGGGCGGCGGCACGGGGGCCACCGTGCAGGGCGACTGGGATCATCATCGCGGCGAAGGCCACCAGGGTGAAGGAGCTCTTGATCATGGAGCCGTAGGGGTAGCGGCCGATGGAGCGGTAGGCGGATTGGAGGAGCTGCTCCAACTGGCCCAGCAAGACAGAGACGCCGAGGTAGAAGATGATCCACTTGGTGTCGGTCTCGGAGATCTGGGAGAGGTGGAGGAGGCGGGCGGCAGGGAGGAAGTAGAGGGCGCCGCTCAGCAGGGCGATGGTGGCGGTGCAGATGCCGACGATGAGCCACCAGCAGGACTGGAAGACACGCAGGGCGCTGGCGCGGTCGCCGCCGGAGACCAGCATGGTCATCTCGTTACCGGCGACGGTGCCGAAGCCGCTGTTGGAGAAGGTAAGCCAGGCGGGGATGGAGTTGACGATGATCCAGTCGCCGTAGAGCGGGACGGTCCAGAAGTGGAGGAAGACAGGGACCTGGACGAGCTGGATGATGGTATTGGCGAGGCGGCTCACCCAGCTGGAGACGAAGCTGAAGAACAGGCGACGCTTGGTAGTGCTATCCATGAACCGTCCTTTAAATCGTTTGCTGCGGGGAGTGAAGAGGCCGGACTACCACTTCCTTTGATTCTACTTGTTTCGGCTAAGTGGGTGGACTGGTTGGTGTTGCGTGGCCGGCGTTTTTAGCTGCGGCGGAGGATGGAGTGGAAGCGCTGGAGCAGGGGGCGGAGGTGGGTTTTGAGGCGGCGGAGGGGGGGGATGGAGGTTTGGGTGACCTCTCCCTGGGCGAAGGCCTGCAGGGCGGTGTGGGCGGTGGCGCGGGCCGTTGGGGAGAGGATGGATTCGGCCCAGGCGTGGAAGAGGGGGAGGATGTCCGCGCGGGCCTCGGGGGTGGGGTCGTACTCGCGGGAGCCGCGGGCGAGGTAGCGGGTGTAGTTGTAGGCGTTGGCTTCGTCGATCCAGGCGAGGTCTTTCTCGGTGGTTAGGCCGCAGCGTTGGGCGGCGAGGGGGAGGACCTCGGTGAAGACGCGCTGCATGTCGCGGCTCCACATGGGGATGCGATCGCGGTACTTGTTGCCGTCGTGGCCGACACGGTAGCCGCTGATGAGGGCGTGCTGGTAGACGAAGGTGCCGAAGGGAGCCATCTGGAGGAAGAGGGCCCAGTCGCTGAGGGATTCGAGCGAGGGGAGGATGGGGCCGGATTGCAGGAAGGCCTCGCGCTTGAGGGCGAAGGCGGCGAAGTTCACTTTGGGGCCGTATTTCTGGTCGTAGAGGGTTTTGGGCGGTGATTGAATGCGCGGGGCGCTGAGCAGGTAGTGGGTGCTGAGCCCCCCCCCCTGGGCGTCAATGTGCTCCCAACCGGAGCGGACGAGGGCGGCGGCTGGGTCTGCGGCGGCACCGGTGAGCAGGGTCTCGCAGAAGGTGGGGCGGGCGATGTCGTCCGAGGAGAGGAGGGTGATCCAGTCGCCAGAGAGGCTGGAGAGAGTGAAGTTGTACTGGCCGGTGAGGTTCACGCCCGTTGGTGGTTGGACGATGCGCAGGTTGGGGCGCCTGTCTGAGAAGCGGTCGACGTAGCGAGCGAGCACCTGCTGGGTGTGGTCGGTGCTGTAGTGGTCGGAGACGACGATCTCGTCGGGTGGACGGGTCTGGGTGAGCAGCGAGTCCAGCGTCTCCGCCAGATAGTCCGCCTGGTTGAAGGTGGGGATGCCGACTGAGAGGGTGAGGTTCTTCGTGCCTGGTGTGCTCGTCATGTGTACCCCCCTCTCCCCATATATTGCGCAAAGTCCTCCAACGAGAGACTTTAGGCTTGGACTTGGATGTGCGCAAGTCCAGAGTTTAAATGCGAAATCCGGCGGGTGGCCGGATTTTGAAGCTGACTGATTTGCTGTTTCAATTATAGCTGGGGTGTCAAGAGGTTAGGGTGGATTGACGGGTGGCGTGCGTTGGTAAGAGGCATGCGCCAAAAGCCTCTTTCTACAATCCGGCGCACAGGACGTTTGGGTTTAGGGACGTCCTGTGCGTATGGAAGAGTGAAGCTTAGCGGCGGCGGAATCTTGCGTAGGCGAGGGCTAAGAGGCCGGTGGTGGTTTCGATGATGGAGGCTGGTTCGGGGACTTCGTTAATCTTGCCGAACAGGCCTGCCTGCTCACCGTTGATTCCGGCCGTAAAGTAGACGGCGTTCAGGTCTGATCCGACCCCTCCGGTGCGCGTTTCGAGTGCCCAGAGACCGGGGTTGGTGAGGCCGAGCGACCCCAGATACAGGCCGGAGAGGGGGTCGAAGGCATCAATGTTGCCGTTCCCGAAGTTGCCGATCAGGAGATCGTTACTGAAGGACCCGAAGTTGGACGGTGCCAGGGTCAATCCCCAGGGGGCGAAGAGTACCGGGTCGGAGGAGAAACGCCGAACGAAGTTGCCGCTGGTATCGAAGATATCGACGTAGCCGCCGGGGAGCGCTGCGCCAAACGGGGTGAGCATGGCGTAGGTGACGTAGAGGCTAGTGCCCACAGCCTGCACGTTGAACGGGACGAATCCGGCAGGAAGAGTTGGGTCGGTGAATTTTCCGCTGAAGGTTGTCGCGGTAACGTCTTGCCAGGTGGAGTTGTAGACTCGTACGGCGCCGGTAGAGTCGGCCGCGTAAAGAAACGATCCGCTGGCGCTGGCACCAATGGCCAAGCCGGTGAATACTGAGCCGGGCGTTGCTACCTGTTGCACGGCGGTCGTGCCGGCACCTCCGTTCCAGCCCTCAATGGTGCCATTGAGGTTGGCGAAGATGAAGGTCGCCGCCTTGCCGTTGGGCAGGACGAATCCGCCGCCGCTATTATTGAAGACCTGTCCGGTGGGCCCGGTGGGTGGATGCGCGCCGCCGGGGATGGCGACGACCAGCGCGGACTGGAGTCCGGCACCGTTGTAGAGGGTGGATACGCCTGTTCCTTGATCGGAGACCCAGAACGGGGATGTGGCGGAGAACGACACGCCCCAGGGATTGACCAGATTGGGATCGGTAGTCGCGGCGAGTCCTGGAACGCTGGACACGAGGTTGGTTTGGACGAATGTATCAGCGAACATGAGATTTGGCGCGGACAGCAGCAGTGACGCGCAGGTGAGTTTCGCAAGACGGTTGAGAGCATGGCAGGTGAACATGGGAGCCTCCTTTGAGACTAGGAACGGGCCTTGATATTGAACGGATGGCAGGTACTGTGAGCCGGATTATAGAGTGATGACGATGGAGGAGATGTCAAGATATTGTCATATCTTTTACTGACCCAATCGCGTATCCCGCAGCCGGCTGTCTCCATCGAATGTTGCGCGAAACGCGAAGCACTTTGCTGATGATTCTTGTGCTGGTTTTGCTGGTTGGTGGAGTGCGATGGGTTGGGTATCTTCGTCGGGACAGTGCGGACGAGCTTCTGTATGAAGAGGAAGAGTCGGTGGAGCTGGTTACGTTGAAGCTAAGTTGAGATGCGCTCGTCGAAGGAAAAAAAGGTGCGGCGAACCGTGTCATTCCAATGGCAGACTGGCCAATGACACATTCGCCGCACACGGTGTTTTGCTGGAAACTTTGTTGGTGAGGTTGTTGCTCAAGCTATTTCTAGTGCTCAAGCTGGTTCAAATCTGGCTGGGTTGATCTCTGTTGAGTGGTTTTCTGTTTAGTGATCTTCGGGGAGGGTGTTGACGGTGATGCGTTCGCCGGTGATGACTCCCTGGGCGTGGTTGCCGGGCTGGTTAGCGGGGTAGTGGACTCCGTTGGGGTCGTAGGCGTCGATGGTGAAGGTTCCGTTGAACTTGTTGTGGGCCCAGTCGACGGTGACCTCTTCGCGGATGTTGACGGTGCCGACGGGGGTGGTGCCGGTGGGGTCGAAGGCCATGGCGTAATGGTTGAGTTTGAAGGTGTTGTAGCCGACCTTCTTCCAGACGCCGAGGCAGAAGCTGCCGGTGAGGGGGGAGCGGGCGGAGTTGAGGAACTCGGTGAAGTCGCTGTGCCAGGCGGAGTAGCCGTGGTCGACGACGACACCGTCGGGGATTCCGGGGCTGTTCTTGGCGACAAACTGGACCTTCCAGAGGCCGACGATGGTTTCGAGCTGGTCGTCGTCGCGATCACGGTCGCGGCCGAACTGGCCTGCGGCTCCGCCGAGCAGGAAGGCAGCAGGTTTGATGGAGGCCTTTACGGCTGCTGCGCGAGGGGCGAGGGCTGCTCCGCACTGGGCGTTGACGGTAGAGGTGAAGATGGTTCCCAGGACCAGAACACCGAGCGTCAGGGTCAATACCTTGGACTTTGAGATCGAATGCATGATGTTTCTCCTTGTTAGAGGCCGACTGGTGCCGACCTGAGATGGAACGTAGCACTGGGCAGCGCGAAAGCAGCATGAGGTTTGTCTGAGGAGTTCCTCATGCGAAATGAGGATGTAAATAACTGAAAATAAGCGGCTTTTAGTTGAAACGGAATGTAAAGATTTGGTAGGGGCTCGCTTTGGCAGGGTGAAAGAGGTGAGGAGTCGCTCTATAATCGGCGCAATGCCGGAACCAGTATGGGGAGAGAAAAGCGGGGTGGTCCGGTTTGGGGAGTATGAACTGGATGCCAGGCGCGGAGTGCTGCTGCGCAAGGGTGTCGTGCAGAAGCTGCAGCCGCAGCCGTTCCGTGTGCTGGAGCTGTTGGTGGCCCGGGCTCCGGAGATTGTGACGCGGGAGGAGCTGGGCGACGCGGTGTGGGGAGCAGGCGTACACGTGGATCTGGAGCAGAGTCTTAATTACTGCATCCGGCAGATACGACTGGTGCTGAACGATACGGCTGCGAACCCGAAGTTTGTGGATACGCTGCCGAAGCAGGGGTATCGATTCTTGGTAGTGGTAGAGCGGACGGTGGAGGTTGCGGAGCTCCCGCTGGTAGCGAGTGTAGATTCGGTTCCGGCTTTAGTTCCGGAGGCGAAGGCGAAGACGGAAGCTGGCGTTGGGTCTGCGCCGGCACCGGTGTCGCGGCGAAGATTTTTGTGGGTGGGCGGAGCGGGTGCTGGTGCGGCGGCGCTGGCTGGTGGCGGAGTATGGCTGGGACGGTCGTTGCGGCGACGGGCTCCGGCCGGAGCGGTGAGTGTAGTGCTGCCGCTGCCGGAGGGAACGGCGGCGGATGATCCGGGACGAGCGCTGGGGCCTCCAGTGGTGGCTCCGGATGGGAGCGCGGTGGTGGTGGCGCTGAAGACGGTAAGGGGGAATTACCTGTTTATCCGGCGGCTGGATACGAACAAGCTGGTGCGGATGGAAGGGACGCTGCAAGGGGCGCAGCCATTCTGGTCGCCGGACAGCCAGCATCTTGCGTTCTTTGCAGATGCGAAGTTGAAGCGGATTCCGGCGGCGGGCGGGAGTGTGGAGGTGCTGTGTGATGCGGCGGAGTCGCGCGGTGGGTCGTGGGGTAAGGGTGGGATGATTCTGTTTGGGATCGACCTGCAGCCGATCTTCCGGGTAGCAGCGAAGGGTGGGAGTCCGGTGGCGGTGACGCAGTTGAACGCAGCGCTGGGCGAGAACTCGCACCGGAACCCGGTGTTTCTGCCGGACGGGGAGCGGTTCCTGTACTTTGCGCGGACGGACGATCCGGACCGGCGAGGGGTGTATCTGGATGCCCTGGAGCGTCGGCGGGAGCGGCAGAAGCTGCTGGTGGTGGATGCGCAGTTTGCGCTAGGGCGTGACCCGGAGACGGAGAGCTACTATCTGCTGAGCCAGCAGGCGGGGAAGATTGTGGCGCAGGGGTTCGATGCGGAACGAGGCGAACTGACGGGACGTTCGCGGGTGTTGCTGGACCGGACAGGGGCGGTGAGCGTGTCGGATACCGGGGTACTGGTGATTCGTGTTGACCTTGCAGCGCGGTCGCATCTGCAATGGCTGGATAGAAACGGGCAGCCGACGGCGACATTGGGAGAGACGGGCGACTACTGGAGCGTAGACCTTTCGCCGGATGGCCGGTGGGTGGTGACGACGCGGCATGACACGGTGAGCGGGCAGTTCCGCACGTGGATCGCGTCGATGTCGCAGGGTCTGCTGGAGCCATTTTCGGATTCACTGCATGCGGTGTATCCGTTCTGGTCGTCGGACGGGAGTGAGGTGTACTACAGCGATCTTCGCCGGACGAAGCTGTTGCGGCGCAAGGTGACGCCGCGTGGCAGCGAAGAGGCCGCAGTGGAGACGGTAGAAGGGGTGACGGTGGTGGGTCGCTCGCCAGACGGCCGATATGTCGCTGTGCAGGTAGGACGGCAGCGGGCGCTGGCGGAGCTGGCCTGGGTGGATATTACAAGCGATGGAAGGCTGGGGCCGCAGCGGCACAGGATTGGTGCGTCGAGTCTGCAAGGGGTGGTGCCGCGGTTCTCTCCGGATGGGCGGTGGCTGGCGTTTGCGTCCAAGGAGACGGGGAGCGCGGAGCTGTATGTGATGGATTTTCCGGCGGGGCTGCAGCGGCGACGGATTTCGGCGCATGGTGGATTTACGCCGCGCTGGCGGCAGGATGGCAAGGAGCTGTTCTTTGTGGCGGGCGACGGCGGAATGATGTCGGTGCAGGTGCCAGGGGGCGAGGTGTCGCAGATGGGTGTGCCGGAGCGGCTGTTTGCTGCGAACCTGCGATTGGGTAGCGATGAGGCACAGTACGACGTGAGCGGCGATGGTCAGCGCTTCCTGGTGATCGCAGGGGAGCGGAAGACTGCGGAGAGCGACGTAGAGATGGTGCTGAACTGGCCTCGACTGTTTTCCTAGCGGCTGGTTTCTTCGAGGCAAGCATTTAGCTGCCGCTGCCCGGATGGATTACGGATTTGCTTTGCGTTCGTGGGGTTGGAGGATTTTTACGGAGGCCATGCCGGCGGCGGTGGCGGACTGGATGCCGAGGTCGGTGTCTTCGAAGACGAGGCAGGCGGCGGGTGGGACGCCGAGGCGTTGGGCGGCGAGGAGGTAGGGTTCGGGGTGGGGCTTGGGGTGGGTGTAGTCGCCGGCGCAGACGAGGGTGTCGAAGTGGTGGAGGAGGTTGAGGGTCTCGAGG
>JANYER010000433.1 GCA_025359825.1 Granulicella sp. | reverse complement strand
GGCGAATCAGGATGGCGCGTACTAGGTTTATTGACACCCCTCCCCTCCCCCTATTTTGCGCAAAGTCTTCATTCGATTTGACTTAGTTTCGGACTTCCAAGGCAAAGTATTCATTCTAAATGGGTTGACTGTAAGTTGTTGATTTTGCATTGGTTACTACTCTTTTCTCTATTTTAAGTTTAGTATCTGATTAACGCTGCCTATTTTTCTAAATACGATTAAATGCAAAAGGCCCAGCGGGTTCGCTGGGCCTTTTTGTTTCTCTCTTCTTCTATTTTACAGGATTGCACCTAACTAAATGTCACCTGCTATAGGGCTTGTTTTGATGAAGTTGCGTGGTTTGGGGGCTTGACACGCGGATTTGCTGAGCGTTTTGGAGAATAAATTTTTAGGTCGTTGATTACGTTAGGTTTATTGCGCGTGGAGCAACGACAGCGGCAACGGCAACGACAGCGACAGCGACAACGGCGATATTTTGTCGTTTCGGCTGCGCCTTCACTCCTGCCTCCGGCAGGGCGGAAAACAGCTTTACTCAGGCGTAAATGTCCGGGCTGAAGCCCGGACTTACCTCAGGTGCAACAGCAACAGCAACAGCAACAGCAACAGCAAAAGCAAAAGCAAGTGCAATAGCAAGAACAAGAACAAGAACAACAACAACAACAACAACAACAACAGCAACGGCAACGGCAACGGCAACGGCAATATTTTGTTTTCCGGCTTCGCCTCCACTCTTGCCCATTCGACTGCGCTCAGGCAGAGCGGAAAACAGCTTTGTTCTGGCGTAAATGTCCGGGCTAAAGCCCGGACCTATCTCAGGTGCAACGGCAAGAACAACAGCAACGGCAACAGCAACGGCAACAGCAACAGCAAGTGCAACAGCAACGGCAACAGCAACAGCGAGTGCAACAGCAACAGCGAGTGCAACAGCAACAGCGAGTGCAACAGCAACAGCGAGTGCAACAGCAACAGCGATATCTCTGTCGTTACGCCCTGCGGGCTTCACTCCGGCCCGTTCGACTGCGCTCAGGGCAGGGCGGTATCGCCTTCAGCGAGGTGATTTATGGAACACGTAAACGTGTGCCCTTCCGTAATGAGAAATTGGTGGACTAGTAAGGGTCAGGGTGGGTCGGGGACTACGTTATTGCAGGCGGGTTGGGTTGAGCTTGCCGATGCGTCCTTTGGGGCCTACGACGAAGGGCAGGGAGAGGGCGTTCCAGTTCTGGTCTGCGTCGGGGGCTTCGCCCGCGGCTGGTTTTAGGGGGCGCCAGTTTTTGCCGTCGTCGGTGGAGATGTCGGTTCCGTTGGGGCCTACGGTGATCCAGGTTTTGGTTTTGGGGTCGTAGGCTACGGCGGAGCGGTAACCGTGGGGCATCGTCTTCGCGAGTTGGAATTTTCTACTGCCTCCGGTGTAGACCGCTGTTGTACTCGAGTCGTCCGGAGCTAAATAATCTCCGCCTACTGCAACAATGTTTGCGGTCAAGCAGTGCGGGCCGCTGGACACCTTGAACGCTTTAGGTTTTTCGATAGAGTCGTTCCGAACCGCGAAGCTGAACACGCCTTGCGATGCCGTCTCATGACGTAGCGGAAAATCCATCCCGCACAGACTAAAAGTTTCGTAATGGTGTGGGGATGAATAACCGGTCGCATACTGGATCAACTCTCGCCCGGTTGCAAGCCAGAACATGCTTGGTCCAAGCTGTAATAGAACTGAGTTGCTTGCTGCAAAAGCAGCTTCATTTGGACCGGAGAAAATAGCTGACGCGCTAGCGTTTAAGGTGTCCGGGGCACACGATGAGCCGACCGTAAATGTGGCGAGATAGAAGCTTGGGATTGTGACTTTATCGAACTCATTCGATTTATGTATCGCGGGGTCTCCAAAGATTGAACCCCTAATCACCATCGTCGAGGATGGGCAGGTTGGTTCATCGAGCGGACCAACTCTATGAGCTACGATCGAATCCCAAAAGCCTTCTTTGTCGGGATTGGTGAAGACGAGCTTCCAGGTTTTGCAGGCGTCGGTGGTTTTGTAGAGGCGGGAGAGGTCGCCTTTGCCGGAGGACATGACGATGGCGGTCTGGGCGTCGAAGGCCTGGATGCCGCGGAAGTCCAGTTTTTCGGCGTCGGGTGGGGTGGTGCACGTCTGCCAGGTGGTGCCGTCGTCGGTGGTGTGGAGGACGGTGCCCTGGGTGCCGCTGGCCCATGCTACTCCGTTGCCGAGGGCGTGGATGCCGCGGAGGCTGGCGGTGGTGTTGGATGGTTGGATGGTCCATTGGGCGGGTGCGGTTGCGGTGAGGGCCAGAAGGATGAGGGGTAGGGGGCGCATGTGGGGTTAGTTTAGTGGTTGTTGTGTTGTTTTGGGGTTTTGAAAGGCAAGAACAAAGAGCAACAGCAAAAGCAAAAGGCGATATTTCTGTCGTTCCGGCTGCGCCTTCACTCCTGCCTTCGGCAGAGTGGAAGGCAGCTTTGTTCATGCGTAGATGTCCGGGCTGAAGCCCGGACCTATCTCAGGTGCAAAGGCAAGAACAACAGCAACGGCAACAGCAAGGGCGATATCTTGTCGTTCCGGCTGCGCCTTCACTCCTGCCTTCGGCAGATAGGTGTCGCTTTTGGCGAGGTGATTTATTGGCACACGTAAACGTGTGCCCTTCCGTAGTGGGAATTTGGTGAAGTGGTGTGGTTTGTGGGGATCGGGAACCTAGGCCTTCGGCCTAGGCTGGTATATTTCGGGCGTTCAGTCCTGACGGTTACCGAGCTACGAACTAGTCCGCTTCCTGTTGGCGGCTTTTAGCCCTTGTGGTTGGAGTGGGGTTAGAAGATTGGTTGTGATGCTGTTGAAGATTGGGTGTGGCGGGATTTCGAGGGTGGGGTCGGTTAGAGTTATGGGGTGCGGGTTGCTATTGTTCATCACTGGTTTGTAACGCGGGGTGGGGGGGAGAGGGTGGCGGAGTGTATCGCTGCGCTGTTTCCTGAGGCGGAGGTGTTTACGCTGGTGGCGGGGCCGGCGGGGATTCCGGCGGGGCTGATGGGGCGGCGGATGCATACGTCTTTTTTGCAAAAAGTTCCAGGGGGAGCGAGCCACCATCGGCACATGATGCCGCTGTATCCGGCGGCGGTGGAGGGGCTGGACCTGCGTGGGTTTGACCTGGTGATCTCGTCGGATAGCGGGCCGGTGAAGGGGGTTCGGGTGGATGCGGGAGCGGTGCATCTTTGCTACTGCCACTCGCCGATGCGGTACCTGTATGACGGGTATGAGGCGTACCGGGCACAGATGGGGGCGGTGACGCGGGCGGTGTTTACGGCGACGGCGGGGCGGGTGCGGGCGTGGGACCTGAAGGCGGCGGCGCGGGTGACGGAGTTTGTTGCGAACTCAGAGTATGTGCGGGGGCGGATTGCGCGGTTCTATGGGCGGGAGAGCGTGGTGATTCATCCGCCGATCGATCTGCGGCGGGGACGGATTATTGCAGGCGACGGAGCGGATCCGACGGGGCGGGCGTATCTGTGTGCGGGGCGGTTGGTGGGGTACAAGCGGACGGAGTTGATGGTGGAGGCGTGTGTCCGGCTGGGGCGACGGCTGCGGATCGCTGGGACGGGGCCGGAGGAGGGTAGGCTGCGGCGGCTGGCGGGCGGGGCGTCTGGTGTTGCGGGCGGCGTGGTGTTTCTGGGGGAGCTTTCTACGGACGATCTTTGGCGGGAGTATGCGGAGTGCATGGCGCTGCTGTTTGGTGCGGATGAGGACTTTGGGATGGTTCCGCTGGAGGCGCAGGCGTGTGGGAGGCCGGTGGTGGCGTATGGCGCGGGTGGAAGCCTGGAGACGGTGCGAGGCCTGGCTGGGGACGCTCGGCGGACGGGCGTTTATTTTGGCGAGCAGACGGTGGAGTCGGTGATGGCGGGGATTTTGGAGTTTGAGGCGGCGGAGGCTGCGGGGGTGTTTGTGCCGGAGGTGGTGCAGGGGTGGGCGGCGGAGTTTGCTACCCCGGTGTTTCTGCGGCGGATGCGGGAGTTTGTGCTGGAACGGGTTCCGGCGGCGGTGGGGGTGATGGTTTCGGCTGCGGAGTTGGAGCGGTTGGGTGAGGTGCTGTGATGGCCGGGGTGCTTTGATGGACGATATGCGGTCGATGTTGCGAGGAGCGTTGGGGCGGAGCTTGAGCGGGATGGCGGAGGAGGACCGTCTGGCTGCGGCGTGGCCGGTGGCTTGTGGCGCGGCGATGGCGCAGCACGGCGAGGTGGTGGGGTAGGAGGATGGGCTGGTGCGGGTGGTGGTGTCGGACAAGGCGTGGTTGCAGCAGATGCAGTCGATGAGTGGCGTGCTGCAGCGGGAGTTGGGGAAGATCGCAGGGGTGGCGGTGACCGGGATACACTTTGAAGTACAGATACGAGGGAGGCAAGACCGATCGTGAGCGAGAGTGTTGGGGTTTCGATTGAGGATGTGAAGCGGGTGGCGGAGCTGGCCAACCTGGAGCTTACGGCGGCGGAAGAGCCGAAGATGCAGCGGGACCTGAACGCTATCCTCGGACATATTGCGGAGCTGAATGAGCTAGATGTGAGTGGGGTTCCGGCGATGGCGCAGGTAGGGGAGATGCTGGGCGAGATGCAGGGTCTGGCTCGGCAGGAGTATGGCGAGAGTCTGCGCGTGGATGGGGTGCGGCCTTCGGTGGACCGGGCGGCGGTGATGGGTTCTGCGCCGGAGACGGATGGACGGTTCTTCAAGGTTCCTAAGGTAATTGAGCGGTAGAGAGACGGTGGGTAGTGGTTAGTTTGTAGTGGGTAGTGGGCGGATAGGAGATTTGGTTTGACTGAGACGATTGATTCGGTACGGGCGGCGGTGGTGGGTGGGACGAAGACGGCGGTTGCGTTCGCCGAGGAGCACTATGCGCGCATTGCGGCGGAGGACGGGCCGGAGAGTAATGGCGGTAAGGGCATCAACAGCTACCTGGCTTTGAGCCGGGAGCGGGCGCTGGCGCAGGCGGCGAAGGTGGATGCTGCTGCGGCGAAGGGTGAATCGCTAGGACCGTTGGCGGGTGTGCCGATTGGGATTAAGGATGTGCTGACGATGGTGGGGTCGCCGGCGACGGCGGGGTCGAAGATCTTGAAGGGGTATCTGCCGCCGTATGATGCGACTTCGGTGGCGAAGCTGGAGGCGGCGGGTGCGGTGCTGCTGGGGAAGCTGAACTGCGATGAGTTTGCGATGGGCAGCTCGAACGAGAACTCGGCGTATGGCGTGGTGCGGAATCCGCATGCGCTGGACCGGGTGCCGGGTGGGTCGAGCGGTGGGTCGGCGGCGGCGGTAGCGGCGAACTTTGCGGTGGCTTCATTGGGTACGGATACGGGTGGATCGATTCGACAGCCGGCGGCATTCTGCGGCGTGGTGGGCGTGCTGCCGACGTATGGGCGCGTGAGCCGGTTTGGGCTGATTGCGTTTGCGAGTTCGCTGGACCGGGTGGGGCCGTTTACCCGGACGGTGAAGGATGCGGCGACCATGCTGGAGGTTTTGGCGGGGAAGGACGGGCTGGACGCTACGTCTTCGGATAAGGCTGTCGGGACGTATGTTGCGGACCTGGCGAAGCCGGTTGCGGGGCTGAAGGTTGGGGTTCCGGCGGAATACTTTGGCGAGGGTCTGGATGTGGAGATTCGCGCGGCGATCGAGACGGTGCTGGATGGGCTGAAGGCTGCGGGGTGCGAGGTGGTTCCGGTGAGCCTGCCGCATACGAAGTACGCGGTGCCGACGTATTACGTGATTGCTACGGCGGAGGCGAGCTCGAATCTTTCACGGTTTGATGGGGTTCGGTTTGGGCTGCGGGCGGAGGAGTCGAATACGCTTTCGGCGATGTTCCGCAAGACGCGCGATGCGGGCTTTGGCTCAGAGGTGAAGCGACGGATTTTGCTGGGGACGTATGCGCTGAGTGCCGGATACTACGATGCATATTACAAGAAGGCACAGCAGGTTCGGACGCTGCTGACACGGGACTTTCTGGCGGCGTTTGAGCAGGTGGATGTGATCGTGTCGCCGGTGACGCCGACTCCGGCGTTCAAGCTGGGGGAGAAGACGGATGACCCGGTGAAGATGTATCTCGAGGATATTTATTCGGTGGCAGCGAGCCTGGCGGGGATCTGCGGGGTGAGCGTGCCGTGCGGCGAGACGAAGGACGGCCTGCCGATTGGGGTGCAGGTGATGGGGCGGCATTTCGATGAAGGGACGATGCTGCGG
>JANYER010000417.1 GCA_025359825.1 Granulicella sp. | reverse complement strand
CAAGTCACCTTGGGACGTTGTGCACCCAGGTCGGAAATTTGCGCTGAAGCTCGCCGATTCTCCCGCTTCAGCCGAATTCTTTTTGCAGCGAGTCGAAGACTATTTTGCTAACAGGCCATCAGCAAAGCTGCCAAAGGCACTTGCTGAGCAAGAAGCTGCACAACAGGCTGAAGCTGAAGAATCAGCTGACGATGCATAGTCAGCAACTAGATTCTTAGTTCCAACACCATGAACGATTGCTAGGATTTTGGTTTGCTTGGGTTGGGTTTGCCAGCCTTCTCCAGTTTGGAGGCGGCTGCGGCTTTTTGGGTGGCCTTTTTGGTGGCTTTGGTGTGGGTGCCGGGTTCTGGTTTGCAGCTTCCTTTGGTGCCGGGTTTTTTACCGGGGGTGGGTTCGAAGCCGGGCCAGCAGGGGTTCTTTTTGGTTGTCATATTGAGTTGGAGGGTGGTGAGTTGGTGGGGGATGGCTGGGGGTTGGATTGGGTTTTTATGGGATTGGATGTTTTTGGTTTTGGGTGGGGTGGGTGAAACGAGCAAGGGCAATGACCAAGGCAAGAGCGATATTTCTGTCGTTGCGCCCTTCGGGCTGCACTCCTGCCTTCGGCAGAGTGGTATCGCCTTCGGCGGCGGCTTAGTGGCACACGTAAACGTGTGCCCTTCCATAGTGGGAAGAGTGTGGAGTGACAGACGGAAGCCCAAGCGTTTCGGAAGCCTAAAGTATTAGGTAGATCAGCGGAGTTTTAGGCGGATGGGGCCTTTGGCGGTGGAGGGGTCTACGGGGTGGCCTTGCTGGGTGATGAGGATTTTGCCGGCGGCTACGAGGCGTCGGGCTGCTTCGCGGGCGGGCTCCATGAGGGACTCCCAGGCGCGGGTGGGTTGTTTGTCTGGGCCGCGCTGGGCCCGGCCAGCTACGGCTCGGGCGGCTTCGGAGGGGCAGATGGTTTTGTCGCGACCGCGTTCGGCGAGGAGGGCGAGGATGGTGGCTTCGAGTTCGGCGTCGAGCTCGCCGGGTTTGCGGCCACGGCAGGCGTCGGAGCAGAAGGCGATGACGTCCCAGTCACGCTCCCACTTTTTGCGCCAGGAGATGGTGCGGCCACAGGTCTTGCAGAGCTTGTCTTTGTGAGGGGTGGTGCGGTCGGGTTTGTGTTTCTTGTCGGGCATGGGCTCGTTGGATAGATGCAGATTGTTTGACTGGAGAAGATGGTATTCAGCTCGAAAGGAGAGCATACCCCAAGGGCTAAAGCCCACTCAGTTGGTGGGATATGGAGGCCCAAGGAGACCCCAAGCTGAAGCATGGGGCTACCAGCCTTGGGTTACCTAGAAGCAAATACGAATGGACGACAAGGGTTCGGGGCTAGACCCAGCCGCCGTCGATGATGTGGGTTTGGTTGGTGATGGCGCTGGAGTCGTCGGCGGCGAGGAAGAGGGCGAGGCGAGCGACTTCGTCGGGGTAGAGGTGGCGTTTGAGGGCCTGGCGGGCGAGGACTTCGGCGGAGTAGGTGGGGGTGAGCCAGAGGTCCTGCTGGCGCTGGGTGACGATGGCTCCGGGGAGGATGGCGTTGACGCGGATGTTGTGGGGGCCGAGCTCGTGGGCGAAGGTGCGGGTGAGGCCGATGATGGCGGACTTGGCGGCGATGTAAATGGGCAGGCCGGTGGAGGGGATGAGCGGGGCGATGCTGCTCATGTTAAGGATGGAGCCGTGGTGGCGGGCGATCATGCCGGGCGCGATGGCCTGGGTGACGAAGAACTGATGCTTGAGGTTGACGGCGAGGAGCGAGTCCCAGAGCTCGGGCGTGACGGAGGCGGTGGGGTGGCGGGTGTCGTTGGAGGCGTTATTGATGAGGACGGCGATGTCGGGGTGGTCGGCCTGGATGGTGGTGAGGAGGGTTTGGAGGGCTTCGGTATCGGTGAGGTCGCAGGGGTAGTAGATGGGGGTGTGGGTGGCGTTGGGTTTCAGTTGGGCGATGAGGGCTTGGGCGGGTTGGTCCTGGATGTCGAGGAAGAGGACTTTGGCGTGTTGCTGGGTGAAGGCTTCGACGAGGGCGGCACCGATGCCGGTGGCTCCGCCGGTGATGAGGA
>JANYER010000397.1 GCA_025359825.1 Granulicella sp. | reverse complement strand
AAACGCCAACATCAGCTTCACGGAAGTAGTCTTCATCTCGTTCATTCTCCTTAGGGGGCTACCAAATGTCTGCCCGGTAAACACGTCGTTTGATTGGATGAAATTCTCTCCGCAACCGTTGTTCTGGACGTGAAGAGATTGACCTCACCAACAATACATCCTCCACGACCTTACTGGAATACGCTCCATCCTCGCCGCTCCAGGCTACGGAACAGCACCGTCAGGCAGACCAGGCTGAGCACAATCATGCCAATGCCCATCCCATACCGCCCAAACAGCACATTCCCCACCCCAAACAGCATGGAGTACACCAGCGTAAAACCCAGTACCCAGTGGTAAAAGTTGTAGCGCAGCGTAGGTTCCTGCCGCTCCACCTCCGACGCAAACCTCCTCCACCCAAAAGCCGCTGGTCGCACAAGCGTATAAAACTTCTGCAACGTCTCTTCACTCTCCGGCCTGGTCGCCAGCGTGACGCCAAGCCAAAGCAGCGTCGTGCCAGTAGTGGTTGTCAGCATCAGCCACGCAAACGCGTGTGGATCATCGGAGTTCAACGGTGCGATTGCCAGCATCGGGTCGATTCTATGCAGCATTCGAACCACCGGTAGCGCCAACGTACTCTCCAGCGTAAGTGAGATCGTAGCCGCTGCTGTCATCGCCGTAATCTCACTCCAGGCGTTGATCCGCCACCAGTACCAGCGCAGGATAAACACCAGCCCCGCCCCAGCACCCAGTGCCAGTAGAAACTTCCACGCCGCAGCGATCGAAGCCCCATGTGTCTGCATGTAATACGTCGACCCTGCAGACAGCAGAGCAACCAGAATCGTCGCCAGTCTTGATGCAGCGACGTAGTGCTTCTCCGACTTGCCCGGTGCGAGGAAGCGACCGTAGATGTCGTTGACCATGTAGGAGGCACCCAGGTTCAGGTGCGTCCCAATCGTCGACATATACGCCGCAGCGAATCCAGCCAGCATCAACCCCCGCAGGCTGGGGGGCAGGTAATGGACCATCACCCAGACATACGCCCCCTCCATCCCACCCTGCGCCTCGGTAGGACTCGGCAGCAGAACCATCGCTACCAGTGCCGTAGCGATCCACGGCCAGGGGCGCAACGCGTAGTGGGCAATGTTGAACCACAGCGTAGCCCCCAGCGAGTGCTTCTCGTTCTTCGCTGAGAAGATCCGCTGAGCGATATATCCGCCGCCGCCCGGTTCGGCTCCCGGATACCAGCTTGCCCACCAGTTCAGACTCATCAGTACCAGGAAGCTCAGGAAGAACCCCGACCCCCACGCCGGCACAAACGAAAGCGTGTCTCGAGCATGTCCCGCGACTGGATGCGCTGCATCAAAGTTCTGTACCAGTCCAGCCAGCGAGTGCATGCCTCCGACCGCCTTCACCGCAAAGTAGGCCAGCAGAATGACCATGCTGAACTTCAGCACAAACTGCACGAGGTCCGTCCAAAGCACCGCCCACATACCTGAGATGGTGTTGTACGCCAGGGTCAGTGCCAGGCAGCAGAACACCGCCGTCAACTGCTGCCTGTTGGTCGTCAGGCCCAGCGTTAGCGCCAACACCTTGCACATCGCCAGGTTCACCCACCCCATGATGATCGTGTTCACCGGCAATGCCAGATAGACCGCCCGGAACCCGCGCAGGAACTTTGCCGGTCCTCCGCTATAGCGCAGCTCGGCAAACTCCATATCTGTCAGTACCTGGGCGCGGCGCCACAACGGTGCAAAGAAGAAGACCGTCAGCATCCCGCTCAGGGCAAAGGACCACCATAACCAGTTGCCGGCGATGCCCTGGTTGTAGACCAGCCCCGTAACCACCAGTGGAGTGTCTGCACCGAAAGTTGTAGCCACCATGGACGTCCCAGCCAGCCACCAGGACACATTTCGGCCCGAAAGGAAGAACTCACCCACGTCTCCCGACGCCCGTCGCATGTAGTAAAAACCAATGCCCAGATTCAAGGCAAAATAAACGGCAATCACTGCCCAATCCAGCGCTTTAAGCTCCATACTCCCCCGAAATCTCACTCCGCGAACCACTGCAGTTAATGGCTCGAAAAAGACCGCCATGCATCTGAAGCTCCCAATCTACATGGAATAGCGAAAAAAAATCTGTCTGGACGTACAACTATTTAAAACTGTAAAACTTTGAGAAGAGATGCGACATTTAGGAAACTATTACGTCCCGTTTTGGCATATTCTTCCTCCAGATACACCGTTCTTACCAGCAGTAATTTTTATGGAACTGCTGACGTATCAATTTATCAACATGTAACCCGTGACGGAAGCCAACCACGCATGATCGAGAAAACTCCGCTGAGGCACCTTTTCCAACTGATTCCTTCCGATTCACTTGCCTTGCTCAACGACTCCCCGCCCTTACTCAACGCACCATCCAATCCTTCGGAGGCAATACCCATGAATGGTTCTAACTCTCCCCGCTTTCAGGGCTTTCCGCGCAGCCTATGTGCTTTATTGGCATCGAGCGCAATGCTTACTGCAGGTTGCGCAAATATGGTAACCACGGCAGCGAGCTCCAATTCGCTCGATGTTCCGTCCTCGATCAGCGGCAAGCTGTATGGAGGCAACCAGCCCGTGGCATTCGCAACCGTTACGCTATGGTACGCAGGCCAGGGTACGGGTGCTCTCCCAACGGTCGCTGCAACCACAACCTCGGCAAACGATGGGTTTGGTTCGTTCACATTCATTAAAAACGCCACGAACGGTCAGGCTTCCAGCGGAAACACATTTTCGTGCCCGGTTAGCGATCCTCTTGTCTACGTGGTTGCTACGGGCGGCAACACCTTGAACACGGGCAGCAGTGCAGTGAACAACACTGCGTCTGTATTCCTGGCTCCGTACGGTGATTGCTTCGCACTCAATGGCTCCAGCCACGTCAACATGACGGAAGTAACAACTGTTGCGACGATGGCTGCTCTCCAGCAGTACTTCAATCCGGCTTCTACGTCGACTGCAACTGCCATTGCAGAGTCCTTCGCCACCGACGGCACTGGCCAGTCCAAGACCGCCATGACCAATGCATTCAATCTGATTCCGAATATGGTCAACCTTGCTAGCGGACGGGCCTTGACCACCAAAGCTATTCCTTATGGCTCCATCACCGTTGGTACTGGTGCCATCGGCACCTCCGTTACGGCAACTCCGGAAGCTGCAAAGATCAACCTCATCGCCAATATTCTCGCATCCTGCGTCAACAACGCCAGCGCATCAGCAGCCAATTGCACGACCCTTTTCAACAACGCTACCCCTCCCGATCCCACCACCACGTCCCGCCCGTATGGCACTACATTTACGAATGCCACCGATACGTTGCAGGCTGCTTACTACATGCTCACCAACCCAACGGATGGCAGCACGACGAATCTAAACAACCTCTTTAATCTCTCCTCGGCGATTGGCGCACCATTCCAGCCTTCTTTGACCGTTGCACCCTCGGACTGGACGATTGCCATTAGCTACTCCAGCTCCAGCAGCTGTGGTGCCAACACAGGTCATCTCATCAATTCAGCTCAGGATATTGCTGTGGATACGTATGGCGGTATTTGGATTGCCAACAACGAAGCAGGAAAGGGCAATCTTACTTACCTCAGTTCGAACGGCGTTCCGGTGACCTGCCTCGCTGTCGGTTCTGGTGCAAACACTGGCATTGCAATTGATTCACTTGGCGGTATCGGCCAAATCTCCAACATCTGGCTTGCCGACAGTGGCTCCTCGAATGTCTACCGCTACAAGCCAGGCAATGCATCGGCTACCGCATTCCCGACGACTGTGGCTCCTTTGTCGATTGCTGCCGATGGTACAGGAAACGTCTATTACACCACCCCAACCACGGGCAGCCTGTTTGAGTTGCCACAGGCCACTACCGCCGCCACAGTGACACCGGCTGTTATCTCTACAGCGGTTGGATCTGCGCCCGCTCATGTGATGACCGACCCGGCTCCGGCCGTATGGACTACCTCCGGCAGCAACTACATAACGCGTTCGTCCTCGTCCACTCCCAACACGGGAGCTGGGTATACCAGCGCCGCCGTCTCAACCCTCAGCCCAACCTACGGCCTCAGCGTCACGGCCATTCCCGCAGGTGGCACCAAGAACTATGTCTATGTCGGTTCCGACGGTGGCAGCAACAGTCTCTCGCTCTATCAGGGGATTGGAACCTCGTACTCCTCTGTCCTCAACTGGCCCGCTACTGGCCTTAGCACACCCGCTGCTGTCGTCTCCGATGGAGCGCTGAACGTTTGGGCCATCAACAACGCCAGCGGTGCAAACTCCCTCGTCGCGTACGGTGTTGGAAAGCAGAGCATCTCCCCTGTAGCTGGCTTCCAGAAGCCGGCCACCTACCTGGGCAGTGGACGTTCGCTCATCATCGACCAGTCCGGCAATCTTTGGATTGGTTTGGATGGAACGAACTCCATTACCGAGATCGTCGGCGCTGCTGTTCCTGTTGTTCAGCCGTATGCAACCGCGCTGAAGACGGGTAACTTCCAGCTCATCCCCTAAACTGTTCCAACGTTCTGCACAGAAGGCCCCGGGAAATTCCCGGGGTCTTCTGTCGTAGGTGGGCTGCTTTCCATGTGTTTTTAGATTTCAATTACTGAAATCAATATTTGCAGATAAAAATTACCCCTCTCGCGTTCCCTAAGCTGCATATAACCGGATACTATCGAAGCGTGGAAAATCTTCCCTCACAAGCCTTCCGTCTCGACCACAAGATCGCCCTTGTCACCGGTGGTGCCAGCGGTATCGGCGCGGCGACCTGCCGGGAGCTGACTCGCGCAGGAGCCCACCTCATCATTGCTGACCTTAACCTGCCTGCGGCCCAGTCGCTCGCAGCAGAGCTCCCTAATGCCATCGCCGTCCAGATGGACGTAACGGACTCAGCCTCTGTCGGCAAAGTCTTCGCTGCGATCCCGGCACTCGACATACTGGTCAACAACGCCGGCATCGGTCTGGTCGGGGACATCATCCACACCTCAGAGCAGGACTTTGAACGCATCATGCGGGTCAACGTCCATTCCGTCTTCCTGGTTACACAGGCAGCATTCCCGTTGTTACTGAACGCCCACGGAAGCATCGTCAATATTGGCTCCGTAGCCGGCAGTGTCGGCGTCAAGCAGCGCCTTGCCTACTGCGCCAGCAAAGGGGCAGTGCAGGCCATGACCCGCCAGATTGCTGTGGACTATCCTAAAGAGCTCCGCATCAACTGCATCGCCCCCGGAACCGTACAGACGCCCTTCGTCGAGGGCTACCTCGACAAATACCACGCGCACGAGAAAGAGAAGGTGCGCGCCGAGCTCGTCGCACGTCAACCCATCGGCCGCCTTGGAACACCCGAAGATATTGCGTCCCTGGTCCGTTACCTCTGCTCGCGCGAGGCGGAGTTTATCAACGGAGCCGTCCTCCCCATCGATGGCGGATGGACAGCAGCCTAGTCCTTCCTTCCCAAAACATCACCGTAAGCAACACGTTCAGTCCGGAGAAACACCATGAAGCTCGTCACCTTCCTCTCGCCTAAGACCAACCATCCCACTCCCGGCTGCCTTGTAGACGAAACCATAGTTGATCTCTCCTCGCTCGGCTACCCCACCATGCTCAGCTTCATCGAAGCAGGCTCATCTGCGCTTGAAGCTGCCAAGGCTGCGCTCGCCACATCGCCACGCATTCCCGCAGCCGGGGTCACGCTGCTCAGCCCTATCCCGCGTCCACCTCGCGTCTTCGGTATCGGCCTCAACTACCTCCGCCACGCGGTTGAATCGAACATGGCCGTGCCCGCCTTCCCGGTCGTCTTCCTCAAGCTCACCAGCTCCGTCGTCGGCACCGGGGCTACCATCATCTTGCCCGCCCTCTCCATCCAGCCGGACTACGAGGCTGAGTTCGCCGTCGTCATCGGCAAGCCCGGCTACAAGATTCCCATCGCCTCTGCTATGGACTACGTCCTCGGCTACACCATTTGCAACGACGTCTCTGCCCGCGACATCCAGCTCTCCACCAGCCAGTGGAACCTGGGAAAATCCTTCCCAACCTTCACTCCTCTCGGCCCAGCGATTACCACCGCCGACGAGGTCCAGGACCCGCACAACCTCGACATCTCGCTCACCATTGATGGCGAGACACTCCAGTCCTCCAACACCTCCGACCTCATCTTCAAGCTCCCGGAGATCATCGCTTACATCTCCAGCATCACTCCGTTGGAAGCGGGTGACGTCATCAGCACCGGCACGCCCGAGGGCGTAGGACTGGGCCGCACCCCTAAGCGCTGGCTCAAGCCCAACGAAGAGATCACCATTACCATTGCCCATCTGGGCCAACTCACCAACCGCACCGCCGCAGAGTAGCGTTCGTCCCATCCATCCAGACGATGAGCTGCAACAGGGAAGCGAAGAAGCGGTATCATCACCTCACCCCATGGGTCAGCAGAGCCCCACACACCCATTCCGCCTCATACGGCTCTTCCTCTGGATAGCGCTTCTATCCCTGCCCGTTCCGCGAGCCGTCGCTCAGACCATTAACGCGACGACGCTCCCACTCATTCTGCCGTCGGCGATCGTCTTTGACGCACCCGGCAACCTCTACCTTGCCGAGACCGGCAACCACGTCATCCGCAAAGTAGACCTGCAAGGGCACATCTCTATTGTGGCTGGGACAGGGACGCAGGGATTCGGCGGCGACAACGGACTCGCCACCGCAGCACCGCTCGACTCCCCTCAGGGGCTCGCGCTTACCTCCAGCGCTTTGTACATCGCAGACACCCACAACCACCGCATCCGTCGCGTCGACCTCACAACGGGCATCATCACCACGATTGCCGGAACCGGCGCAGCAGGTTACTCCGGCGACAACGCTCCAGCCGGAAACGCCACACTCAACCTCCCCACAGCTCTGGCCGCAGACTCGCTCGGCAATCTGTACCTCTCGGATACGGCCAACCATCGCATCCGCAAGATCATCGCCACCACCAACCTCATCGTCACCATCGTCGGCAACGGAGCGCAGGGGTACTCCGGCGACTCCGGCTCAGCCACCTCCGCCAGCATCGACTCCCCTAACGGCATAGCGGTCGACTCCCAGAATAATCTCTACCTGGCCGATACTCACAACCATCGCATCCGCAAAGTCAGCGCGGCAACCAACCTCATCACGACCATTGCCCAGGACACCCCGCAAGCCCCATTGACCTTGCCACAAGGCATCACCCTCGACCCCCAAGGCAACGTCTATCTTGCCGACACGGCCAACCACCGCATCCTCCGCATCGACACTCTCACCAACCTCCTAACAACGGTCGGAGGCGATGGCACCCAGGGTTACTCCGGCGACGCTGGCCCCGCAACGTCAGCGATGCTCGACTCCCCGCGTGCGGCCGCCCTCTCGCCCGCAGGACAACTCACTTTCTCCGACACCCACAATCAACGCATCCGCCAGATTGATCCACTGCTTATCAACACCATCGCCGGACTCGGCAACACTACCCCCGGTACCCTCACGCTCACCGCCCCCTCCGTGCTCGCCTACGGCACCGGCCAGCTCACCGCGACCCTCAACACCTCTGCCGCCGCCAGCGGCACAATCACCTTCCTCGATACCTACCTCAGCACTACGACTACTCTCACGCAGACACCGCTGCGCACCAATACGGCAACCCTGAGCCTTACCACTCTGCCTGCCGGATCACACAGCCTTCTCGCAACCTATGCCGGCGACCTCACCCACGCCGCAGCGCAGAGCACTGCCTTCTCCCTTACCATCACGCCCGCCCCCACTACAACCTCGCTCGTCATCGCTGGCAGCACGACATTGTCTACCCAGACAGACTCAGTCACCACCGGAGTGCCAACCGGCAACCTCACGATTCTGGAATCCGCTACGCCCATCGCCACTACGGTTCTGGGGCCAACCGGAGCTTCTGCGGCAGCCCTCCCCAGCCTGACTCCCGGCACCCATACCCTCATCGCAACCTACGCAGGCGACCACAACTTCCAGGCCAGCACCAGCAATCCTGTCACCTTGACGATCGTTTCACCCCCCACCACCACAACCGACTTCACCCTCACTTCGAATGGCTCCGCCGCGCAGACCATCCTTTCCGGAACCAGCGCCACCTTCATCTTCCTCGCCCAAACCACTGGAAGCCTCAGTAGTCCCATCACCCTCAACGTCTCCGGCCTGCCCCTTGGGGCAACCGCAACCATCTCCCCGAGCTTCGTTCCGCCCGGCGCATCCACCGCGACCATCACCCTGGTCATCACCACTCTCAAAGCAGCCGCTATCCCTAGCCTGCCTGCCATCCTCGCGGCCGCAGTTCTGCCCATACTGTTTTTTAGAAGAGGATTCAGATGGGCCCGGTCTATCCCCTCGCTCGCGATGATTCTGTTGTGCGTCGGGATGGCCCTGACCCTCACCGCTTGCGGAGATCGCATCAAGACTGCTTCCAGCCAGGGAGCCTTACCCACGCCCTACGGCATCACTCTGAGTGGCACTGCGACCAGTCCCACTGGAACCACCCTGACCCACTCGGCGACGGTCACCCTTATTCTGCAATGACGCTAAGCCGGTCCCAGTAGTCGAAGACAGAAGAACACCACCACCCCGGCAAAAAACACCAGTGCCATACGAATCCCCGGCTCCCGATTCACCTCCGGGACCAAGTCCGTCGTCGCCACATACAGCGTCACTCCCGCAGCCAGCGGAAGTCCACCGCGAACCCAGGTTGGCTCCAGGCTGATCGCAACCGCTCCCAGCACAGTGGTCAGCCCCAGAAAGAGCGCGGAGTTCAATGCAGCGCGCCGACTTCTGCCGCCTGCCAGCATTACGCTCGCAACCGTAAAGCCTTCGGGAATCTTATGCAGGAACACCGCAAAGAAGAGCACCCATCCCAGCCATCGCGACACCACGAATCCTGAGCCGATCGCAATCCCATCGAAGAAAGTATGTGTCGCAAGTCCCAGCAACACCTTGTAACTGGTCCTTCCTGAAATATGCTCATGCCCATGCGACTCTTCGCCAAAGTGGAAGTGAGGCACCAGCGTATGTTCCAACAGATGCACACCGCAGTATCCTGCCAGCATCAGCAGTGGTCCCAAGTGCGGGTTCACGCTCAAACCCTCCGGCACCATCTCCAGCACCACCGCAGCCACCATAAACCCCGCACCGAGTGCCACGATGTACCGAAGCGCCTTCAAAGAAGGCGACCGCCGCACCAGCAGGGCACCGCCTACGTAGTCGGCCAACCCGGCCCCTAGCCCAAGTGCCAGAGTCAGCCAGAACGTACTTCCAAACCGCTCCATCCGTCAACCGCCGTGGCGAAGGAGCAACCACCCAGCACCAACGCCATCCTTCCACAAGCTGTTCGTCATAAGATCTTGATTTTACCCGTCTCCGGCCACTGCGACTCGCGCGACAGCACAAACACCACTCCCAATCCGCAGAACAAGACCAATCCCTCCACCCGTTCCGAGAGCACGTGCATCCGCTCAAAATCCAAGCGCCCGGGATTGGAGAGATCGGCCGCATC